>CAMPAL010000077.1 GCA_946631855.1 uncultured Treponema sp.
TCAGTATTGTTCAAATGCCTCCACAGATTCCTGTAGCAACTGTTGGAATTAATTATGCAAAAAATGCAGCTTATCTTGCATTGCAGATTCTTGCCCTCAACGACAAAGAACTTGCACAGAAATTAAAAGATTTTAGAAAGAAGCTTGCGGATGACGCAGCTTCTAGTGGTATTGATATTAAATTTTAGGAGTTTTCCATGGCATCTTACAAAGAATCAGGTGTAGACGTAGAAGAAGGTTACCGCGCGGTAAATAAGTACAAGGAACATGCAAAACGTACTGCAATTCCAGGTCTTTTGACTGGTTTGGGTAGTTTTAACGGTATGTTCGAAGTTCCAAAGGGATATAAAAATCCTGTAATTGTAAGTGGAACTGATGGCGTTGGTACAAAACTGGATATTGCCTTCAAAATGAAGAAATACGATACAGTTGGAATTGACTGTGTTGCTATGAGTGTAAATGACATTTTGTGTTCAGGCGTACAGACATCATTCTTTCTTGACTATGTTGCTTGTGGAAAACTTGATGCTGATGTTGCCGCTGACCTGGTAAAGGGTGTTGCTGACGGTTGTGTTGATACAGGTTGTGCCCTTCTTGGTGGTGAAACTGCTGAAATGCCAGATTTCTATGATGATGGAAAATATGACCTTGCCGGTTTTGGTGTAGGTGTTGGTGAAAAGAAAGAAATGATCACTGGTGAAAATATTAAAGACGGTGATGTTTTGATTGGTCTTTCTTCAACTGGTGTTCATTCAAACGGTTTCAGCCTGGTTCGTAAGCTTGTTCAGAACTTTGATGATCCATTTATTATTGATGGAAAAGATACTGGCAAAAAGATTGGTGAAGTTCTTCTTACACCAACTCGCATTTATGTAAAGCCTGTTATGGAAGTTCTTGGAAAATATCGCAAGGCAGTTCATGGTATGGTTCATGTAACTGGTGGTGGATTCTACGAAAATATTCCTCGTATGTATCCTAAAGCTAAAGATGGTAAGAAGCAGCTGATTTCTATCATCAAACGTGATTCCTGGGACATTCCTCCAGTATTTGGCGAATTGATTAAACGTGGAGCTGATTTGAACTCTATCTACAATACTTTCAATATGGGTATTGGTTTTGTTCTTGCTGTTTCTTCAAAAGAAGCTGATGCTGTTCTTGAAATGTTCAATGAAAATGCTCATAAATATCACAAAGATTACTGTCCAGATATGAAAGCTTATAAGATTGGTCGTGTTGAATACGCTAAGGGCGAAGTAAAGGGACAGAAAGACGCTGTTCTTTTTGAAGACTAATTTAGGTGATAGGTTCTAGGTTTTAGGTGATAGGTTCTAGGTGCTAGGTTTTAGGGGTTAGTAGTTATGATTAAAGTAGCAGTTTTGGTAAGTGGGGGGGGGACAAATCTTCAGGCTCTGATTGATTATCAGCAGAAAGAAGGTGATAAGTGTCCTTACGAAATTGTTTGTGTAATTTCTGATACCAAAAAAGCCTATGCTCTGGAACGTGCTTCTAAGGCCGGAATTTCTGGAATCATCTGTTCACCATTTGCCGTTATGGGAGCCGACGTGGCAAAGGCTGCATCTCGCGATGAAAAGCGACTTGCAGTTTCTGATGCAGTTCTTGAAAAATGCCGTGAATATGGTGTTCAGGTAATTGTTCAGGCTGGCTGGCTTACCGTTTTAAGCGGAAATATTCTTGAAGTTTATAAAGATAAAATCATCAATCTTCATCCGGCTCTTTTACCAAAATTTGGTGGAGTCGGAATGTGGGGCCATCATGTTCATGAAGCAGTGCTTGCTGCTGGCGAAAAAGAAAGTGGTTGTACAATCCATCTTGTAAGCAGTGAATGTGATGGTGGAAAAATCCTGATTCAGAAAAAAGTTCCTGTTATGCCAGATGATACTCCTGACACTTTGTATGAACGAATTGCACCTCAGGAACATCAGGCAATTGTAGAAGGACTTTTGCTTCTCTGTAAATAATCTAAAAATATGGCTACTTTAATCAACACCACTCTTTGTTATATCCAAAAAGACTCTTCGTATCTTATGCTTCACCGTGTAAAAAAAGAGAAGGATTATAACAAGGATAAATGGATTGGAATTGGCGGCAAATTTGAAAATACAGAAAGTCCGGAAGACTGTGTAAAAAGGGAAGTTCTGGAAGAAACAGGCCTTACTTTGCTTGACCAGGGACTTGAATACCGGGGAATTGTTACTTTTGTTTGTAATGATGAATCTTCCCCTGATGGTTTTTACACCGAATTTATGCATGTATTCTGGTGCGATAAGTTTTCGGGAAATCTTTTTACATCTGACCAGTGTGATGAAGGTGAACTTGAGTGGGTTCCAATTGCTCAACTGAACGATTTACCCCACTGGAAAGGTGATGAAATTTTTATTGATCTTGTTAATAAAAAAGAGCCATTCTTTTCGCTAAAATTAGTTTACAAGGATGGCCTTCTTCTTAAATCAATTCTGAATGGAAAAGAAATAGTCTGGAAATAAAAGTTGTTACAAATTGAGGGTTTATTACAAAACCCTCAAAACGGCGAAGTCAAGGCTTTAAGCGTGAGCGTGCCTTGACTCGACGTATTTATAGACTAAAATTTAGGGGTAAAAGTTCTTCCAATGTGTAAACTTTATACTCCTTTGGACTTTTAGCCAGAATAATCCTGAAATCTTTTTTACAAAATTCTGACATAACCTGACGACAAACTCCGCATGGTGTACAAAAATCTTCAATTGTAGGCTTTCCATCTTTATCTTCTGGTCCACCAACGATGGCAATTGCTTCAAAATCTTTTACGCCTTCACTTACGGCCTTGAAAATTGCAGTTCTTTCTGCACAGTTGCTTGGTCCATAAGCAGCGTTTTCAATATTACAGCCGGTAAAAATCTGTCCATTTTTTGAGAGAAGGGCTGCTCCAACGTGAAAATGTGAATATGGGGCATAAGACATGTCCTGCATCTTTATTGCTTTTTCAATTAATTCTTCATTACTAGTCATGCTTAAATTATAGCATAACTTATTCAGATTGGCTTTCCATTTTTGGGATTGTGCGGTTTTTAAAATATTTTGGGGCTTTGTAGTCTATAAACCATTCGCCTTTGTAAAAACCGTTGTCATTGGTGACTGGCAGTACAAATATCACTTTGGCAGGATTTTCTGTGTTATATTCAAAAATGTTTGATTTCCATTCGAAAGGTTTTGTTTCTGCATCGGGGTAAGTCCAGTTATTCTGTTTGTCGACAGGAGTGTATACAGAGATTTTATATTTTCCTTTTTTGAGTCGCAGATGCATGGCTACATCACCACTGAGCCAGTAGGTCTTTTTATAGTTGAAAATCTGATCTGGATTTGAAGTTACCCATTCGTAGCTTGCCCAAATAAAGTTTTTATCGTAGGTGACATCATTGTTGTTTTCATCTTCAATTTTGATAAAACAGCGGATGTCATTTAAGGTTCCGTTATTTTGTGGACGATAGATGATTAAGCTGGTTTTATCGTGGCCGACTGGCAGGTCCTTTGTTGCGTCCAGAAAGTCGTAGTAGGAACCTGCAAGTGGTTGTGCCAGCAAGATTGAATAATTACAGAGAATTATTAATGCCGCTAAAAACCATTTCTTAATCATCTTGTTAAAATTTATTCTGTTTTTTCAGTTTCGTTTTCTGCTGGAGTTTCAGTTTTTTTATCTTTATGCTTGAAGAAGTAAAATTTTCTTTCCTGACCACTTGCAAGACGTTTGATGTTTTCTTTGTGGCGGAAAGTTGTAAATGCTGCACAACAGGCAAAAAGAATAACAGGGAATACTGGTGTTCCTAAAAATGGCAGAACAATTGCTCCTGCAATCTGAGAAACTATTGTAGAAAGTGACATATAGTGAGTAAGCAGGAGGAATACTGACAGGAGGATGAATGAGAACAATCCTGCTTTCCAATTAATAAGGAAGAGTGTTGTTATACAAACCAGAAAGGCTTTTCCACCCTTGAATTTATACCAGCATGGATATGCATGACCAAGCATTGCAAAAAGACCTGTCCAGGCAATACCCAAAGTTTTGTGACCATCTCCTACAAAAATTGTAAAAAGCCAGCCGAAAATAATTTCCAGAATAATAGCCTTGCTGATATCAAGCAGCATTACAAGCCATGCCCATTTCATACCATAACATCTTTTAAAGTTTGTAAAGCCTGGATTTCCACTTCCATTTGCATTCTTGCGAACATCTTCGTGATAGATTATCGAAGAAAGAATGATTGCAGGATTAAGGCCTGAAATTAAGTATGCAGAAAGAGCTGCTATTATAAAAATACCAATATTCATTTTTGTCTCCAGTTAAAACTTACGCAGAAACTTAAAATTATTCAACAATAAAAATATAACTGTAAATATCCTGTCCACCATCGATTTCGTAAACTTCAATGCCAGGATGTTTAAGCATAAGATAATTGCGAACTTCTTCTTCTTCGTAACTTGTTGAATCTACACCGCGGATAAGAATACAAACTTCGTGATCTGTAAAATCAATTCCTTCTACAGTCTGGAAGGCTGTCTTCTTTCTGTCGTTAGATGCAACCAGAATCTTTTTATCGAGGAAGCCGATGTAGTCTCCAGCGTGGAGTTGTTTTCCATCCATTTCTGCATCACGTACACAATGAGAAACCAGATAAGTATCAACTCCTTCAATAGCCATGTTGATATCATCAAGGATTTGCTGGATGTCATTTGAAGTTGTATCAAGCATTGTAAGACCAGCATAGCCCTGACCAATTGTTTTTGTTTCTATAACTTCGATTCTTGAATCATTGAAAAGTTTTGCAGCCTGTTTAGCAGCAAGAATTACATTTCCGTTGTTAGGGAAAACAAAAATTGTTTCAGCATTAGCTTCTTTGAAGGCTTTGATGAAATCTTCTGCAGAAGGATTCATGCTCTGTCCACCATCGATAATTACATCTGTACCATGGTCTTTAAACATCTGCTGAATTCCAGCTCCTGTAGCAACGGAAACAACAGCATATTTTTTAGGTTCAGCGTTTTCTTTATTTTTAGGTTTTGCAAATTCTTCTTCATCAAGGTTGTTGTGCTGTAAAGACATGTTTTCAACTTTGACAGTCAGGAATTCTCCATACTGCTGACAGAAGTCAAAAACTTTGCCAGGTGTCTTTGTGTGAACATGTATTTTGATGATTGAACCAGTTTTGAAAGCAACAATAGAATTACCAATAGTTCCAAGATAGTCTTTTATTGTTTCAACAGAGAAGTTTTCTACATCACACTTTGCATTCTGAAGGCGGAGTAAAACTTCTGTACAGTAACCAAATTCAAGAACACTGTCTGAAGTGAATTTGTTAAGATCAAGTCCCTTTGCCTGATTTCCAATATCTCCACCGTGCTGAGACTGTGTAAGATCATTGTTTGCGGAAATTTTTTCACCTTTAAGGAATTGTCTCATTCCTTCCATGATGTAAATTAATCCTGCTCCACCAGAGTCAACAACGCCTGCTTTTTTGAGTACAGGAAGAAGATTTGGTGTTCTTTCAAGGGAAAGTTTTGCTTCTGCTATGAAGTTTTCAATAAATGCAAGGATTGTATTAGCAGGAATACTGCATGCATATTCAGTAGCGTCTTTTACAACAGTAAGAATTGTTCCTTCTACAGGAGTCATAACTGCTTCATAGGCGTGTTTTACACCTTCACGGCAGGCAATTCCAAATTGAACAACATCAGCACATTCTAAATCACCAAAGCCTGCGGCAATTCCATCAAAAAACTGAGAAAGAATTACACCGGAGTTTCCTCTTGCACCAAGAAGCATTCCACTTGCAATTATTCCTGCAGCTTTTGAAATATTTTTTTCGCTAACAATGGCATTTTTACCGCCAGTCATTGTAAGAAGCATGTTACTTCCAGTATCACCATCAGGGATTGGAAAAACATTCAGGTTGTTTACTTCTTCTGCATGGATGCTTAAATTTGCTGTTCCACTTGTAATTAACTGGCAATACAAAAGACCATCAAGTGTTTTTTCAGACATTGGTTACTCCCTTAGTTTTCAATTGCGAATGTAACTTCGTTACCGATACCGTTGATAACAAAAGCATCAGGTCCAATTGAAGCACCAATGATAGGTCCAATATATCCGACAAAAATTTCTTTACAAGGAATTTCTTTTTTAACAAGATCAACAAAAGATTTTACTTCTTCTTCTGAACAGTCAGCGTGTCCAATATAAACAGTTTGTTCTTCAGGATTAACAATACTTTCTTTAAGCAGATTGATGATTTCTTTCAAAGATTTCTGGCGACCCTTTACCTTTTTGAAAGCAGCCTGTTCACCGTTTGCATCTGCAATGATGATTGGTTTTACGCCCATAAGGTTTCCAAAGAAAGCAGCAGGTCCCTTTACACGACCAGCACGTTTTAAATAGTCCAAAGTATGAACTGTTGCATATTCATGAATAGTCTTTCTGATAGAAATAACATAATCATTAACTTCCTGGGCAGATTTGTCACCATTTGCAGCAAATTTTGAAGCTTCAATAGCAAGAAGACCTTCACCAAGACAGGCATTTTTTGAATCGATACAGAAGATCTGTGCATCAGGATTTTTAGCAAGAATCTGTTTAGCAACAACAGCACCAGTGTTTACAGAACCAGACTGTTTCAAAGAACATCCGATGTATACAATATCAAATCCATCTTCAATATATTTTGTGAAAACCTTAGTAAATTCTTCAACAGGAACCTGAGTTGTAGTAATACGTTTTCCTTCACGCATCAGGTTATACATTTTGTGAACTTCTTCAGGAGTCCAGGTCAAATCAGCTGGTGATGTAACTCCTTCATAAACAGTATTCATTTTTACATAATCAATGTCATACTTGTCCATCAATTCCTTATTTAAGTCTGAACAAGAATCAGTTAAGATTTTTACCTTTCTCATTAAGAGGCCTCCATTATATTTACAGGAACAAAATTTTTCCTAATATGAAAAGAATTATAAAGAATCAATATAAACTGAATCTAAACTAAAAGAAAAATGTGGGTGGTGGTGTGTAATTTAGGGTGGGGGACGAATGGAAGACCGGAAAAAAAATGAAAAAAAAGCGCACGGGAGAATTTTACAAAAAAAATATAAATGTGGGAGATGGTGAAGAAATGAAAAAAAAGCGCGAAGGAGAGGGCAGTTTTACAAAAAGACTCTGAACAGTGGTGAACAAAATGTGAAAACTAGAAACTTAAGATAAGCACAAAAAGGAAGGAGTTGAGTTTATACAAATATCAGGCTGTGGGACGCAGGCAAAAATTAAGGGGGTCCCCTCAGAAGGGAGTTACCTTGATTTTTGCCGTCGCTGGGACCCGCAGCCTGATATTTGTATGGTGAAGTAAAAACTTTTTTTGTAGTTATAGAGGAAGAATGACGGTGAATGTCGTGCTATTATTTTCACTATTCACATTAACCAACCCATGGTGTAACTCCACCACCTTCCGTACAACCGCCAGCCCGATTCCATACCCTTCAGACGAATGCGATTCATCCAGCTGGTAAAACTTGTTGAAAATATGACTCTGACTTTCAGGAGGAATTTCAACACCGGTGTTAGTTATTGAAATAATCAGCCTTTTTTCAGCCTTTTCAATATTGATGGTAATGGATTCTCCCTCTGGTGAAAATTTTATTGCATTATCAAGCAGATTTATCCATACGTGTTTTAAAAGTTCTTCGCTGGCCCAAAGATAGTATTCTTCAAATTCCGGTCTGATATCCAGATTCTTTTTTGTCCATTTTGCTTCAAGCAGGAGAATGCAGTTTCTAATCTGTTCTGAAATATTAAAACGGGAAATATTACTGAGCATTTCCTGATTTTGAATTTTCATCATGTTCATAACACCAACTGCAAGATTTGACAGACGGACAGATTCTTCTTCGATAATTGTCAGATATTCACTTTGCTGTTCCGGAGTTATATTTCCTTTTTTCAGGAGTTTTGCAAATCCGGCAATAGAAACAATTGGAGTTTTGAATTCATGCGAAAAATTGTTGATAAAGTCGTTACTCAGGGTGTTTGTGTGTTCCAGTTCAGAAGCCATTTTATTAAAACTGGAGGTAAAATCGTCGATGGAGGAAATGTTTTTTATTGGTCCTTTTGGCTTCAATCTTACTCTGTAATTTCCCAGTGCCAGCTGGTTTATGCAGTACATAGCCTTGTTGATTGGAATTGTAATGATTTTACTTACACCAAAAGAAAGAATGTAACTTAAAAAGAAAATAATGATGATTGTCAGGGTGATTAAAGTTGAAGTTTTAAGATTTGATCTGTTGTAAATATCAAGAAGGTTTGTTTTGAATAAGCCTTTCATCAGAAAATAAAGAATCACCAGAAAAATAATACTGGTAGTAGCCATAATTCCAGCCAGAAGGAAGGTTAATGCCCAGCGTTCTTTTTTATCAATCCTTTTTCCTTTAATTTTGGCCATTCTTTTTTACCGCCTTATAACCAAGTCCTCTTACTGATTCAATCTGGAATTCATCCCAGCCTTCGAATCTTTTTCTGAGCCTGTTGATATGAACTGTTAGTGTTTCCCATCCGGTTTCACTTTCGCTACCCCAGATTTCTTCCATCAGCTGGATTCTGGTAAAAATTTTTCCAGGGTAAGAAAGTAATTTATATAGCAGTAAAAATTCTTTTTGTGGTAATTCCTGAACAGCATCGCCTTTTGTAACAGTAAGAGAATCGTAATCGATAACAATATCATCAATTTTAATTTGATGTTCACTGGCAATTTTTGCCCGGCGGAGAAGTGCTTTTATTCGAAGGAGCATTTCTTCTTCATCAATAGGCTTGGTGATATAGTCGTCGGTTCCAACAATAAAGCCCTTGTGTTTATCATCTGGTTCCTGTTTTGCCGAAACCATAAGGATTGGAAGGGTGTTGTTCTGGTCGCGTAAAAGTTTTGTAAATTCATAACCGTCCATTTTTGGCATCATGATATCTACAATTGCAAGGTCTATGTGTTCCTTCTCAAAAATTGAAAGGGCATCCAGACCGTTTTCTGCAGTTGAAACAGTATAATTTTCAGCTTCCAGAAGGGCCTGAATTAAGCGGCGAATATTTTTATCATCATCGACAACTAAGATATGGAACATTTAAACCGTCATTATCTGCTGGATTTCAGCATGTTCAGTTTGAGCTTTACTGTCGTTGGTAGAAGTTCTGAATGGAGCAAGAGGAAGTCCATTTTTTCCGTAAACTCTGACAGGTCCATAGTTGTACCAGGCATAACGGGCAAAAACAGGATTTTTTACTTTTTCGTTACAAAGGATGATTGTATTGCGGTTTGAATCAGAGCCACCAAAAGCAAATTCTGCAGGATAGTAAACTCCATCTGCACCGGCAATTTCAAAACCTGTGAAATTTTCAGGAACCTGGTTTCCCTGGATTTTTTCAAGCTTTTTGTAATTTTCGAAAGTTTCTTCATCATCTCTAAGTTCAAATCCAGAAGCTGCATTATCAAACTCTATAGTGATTGTACCTTTTGAATCAGAAGTAGCAGGTTTACTTATAGAAGAAACATAAAGTGGTGAAAGAACGTCTTTTGCATTTTTTAGATTGTATACATTTGCCAGAGCATTGTTTGCCATTCTTTCTGCAATGACCAGTTTTCCTTTTGGATGAATGTCATTGTACTGACCTAAATCAAGTGCACAGGTCATAAAGGCATTTTTTACAGTGTTATGAACTTTTGCCTGAGCTTCGCGGATTAATGGCCAGTTCTTAAAATCTTTGTCCTGTTCGTAGCGGTTACCAGGTAACTGAACATAAACAAAAGGCATTGTATCATCGTGCCAGTCGGTACGCCAGTTATCAATCATTGTAGAAAAGAGTTTTGCATACATTCCAGGCTTGTGGTCGTCACTTTCACCCTGATACCAGATTACCCCTTTGACGGTGTAAGGCATGATTCTTGAAAGCATACAGTCATAAAGTCCGGTTGGACGGTATGGGTTTTTGCAGGATTTTGGTCCAGGCCATTTACAAACGCCAATTCTTTCCTGAACCTGAGCCCAGGTAATTCCAGGAACTGTTGCATAAAGTTCGTTACATTTAATCTGCCAGGCATCATTTTCAACAACGTAATCATCATATTCCTTACACTGCTGTTCAATTGATTTACCCTTTGTAGCTTCTTCCTGTTCGGTCAAATAAGTTCGTAAATCATCATCTTTTTCAAGAAATTCTTTTCGCATCCATGCTGATGCAGAAGTGCCGCCCCAGTTACAACCGATAATTCCTACTGTACAGTCCAGCTCTTGTGAAAGTTTTTTTCCAAAGAAATAACCAACTGCTGACCAGGCCTTCTTCCATTCGCTGTCCCAGGTCTGCCAGGCTGTAGCTTTTTCTGCTTCGTAAAAATGTTCGTCTTTCCAGGCAATTTTGTTGGTGTAGTAAAAGCGGATATTTGGATTATCTTTTAATTTGAGTTCATCAGGTCCTTCTGTACAGTTTTGAAGTTCAAACTCCATGTTACTCTGTCCGCCTGCAATCCAAACTTCACCAATTGCGATATCAGAAAATTTTTTAGAAGTTTCGTTACAAGTGATTTGAAGACAGCAGCCGTTCTGGGCAATTTGTGGATCCAGCTGTAAATCCCAGCGTCCATTTAAGATGACTGCATTATTTTCAGAAAGAAGTTCATTTTTTTCGTTGAAAAGTTTTGCATTTACAGTCTGATTATCATCACCATAACCAAAAATTGAAATAAATTTATTACGCTGCAAAACCATGTGGTCTGAAAAAACAGCAGCTACAGAAAAAGTGTTCATATCATAACTCCATTTATTTCATACTATCATTTAGAAAGTTTTTAGACAATTTTAATATTGAACCTTAGAAATAAATCGAATTTTCTTGCCTATTAGACTATTTTTTTTATATCTTTAAAGATAATCAAATTATAAAGAACGACGTACTGTAAAGCAGACGTCTTAAGGAGTTAATAGAAAATGGCAAAACAGTTATTGTTTAGTGAAGACGCTCGTAAAAAGCTTTTAAGCGGTGTAGAACAGATTTCTAAAGCCGTTATGACAACTTTGGGACCATGTGGTCGTATGGTTATGCTGGATAAAAAATACGGTGCACCAACAATTACAAAAGACGGTGTTTCTGTTGCTAAAGAAGTAGAACTTGCAGATCCTTATGAAAATATGGGAGCTCAGTTTGTTCGCGAAGTTGCTTCAAAAACAAATGATGATGCCGGTGATGGTACAACAACAGCTACAGTTCTTTCTTACGCTTTAGTTCGTGAAGGAGTAAAAGCAGTTGCAGCTGGTATGCGTCCAATTGAAATTAAACGTGGTATGGATAAGGCTGTAAAACTTGCTGTTGAAGAAATTAAAAAGAATGCTAAGCCTGTAAAAGGTTCTGCTGATATCACAAATATTGCTACAATTTCTGCTAACAATGATCCAGAAATTGGTAAAATGCTTGCTGATGCTATCGAAAAGGTAGGAAAAGACGGTGTTATCACTGTAGAAG
>CAMPAL010000078.1 GCA_946631855.1 uncultured Treponema sp.
AGCAGATTATTGTTGATCCTAAATCTTTTCAAGATGTGTGTCGCGGGAAAATTCTTGCGACACTTTTTTTTGAGCCAAGCACTAGAACAAGGCTTTCTTTTGAAGCTGCAATGCTTCGTTTAGGTGGAAGTGTAGAAGGATTTTCTGATGCTGATAATACTTCAACTGTAAAAGGTGAAACTCTTGCTGATACAATCCGGGTAGTTTCAAGCTATGCTGATGTAATTGCAATGAGAACTCCAAAAGAAGGAGCTGCTCTTTTAGCTAGTAAATATTCAGCTTGTCCAATCATCAATGCAGGAGATGGTGGACACTATCATCCTACTCAAACATTAACTGACCTTGTTACAATCCGCCAGCTTTTGGGTGGTCTTGAAAATCATACAATTGGTTTCTGTGGAGATTTAAAATTCGGACGTACCGTTCATTCCCTCGCAGAAGCAATGAGACATTTCAAGGGTAACAAGTTTATCTTTATATCTCCAAAAGAACTTTCTGTTCCAGATTACTTAATCACAAATGTTCTGGAGCCTGCTGGAGTTAAGTACGAAATTGTAGAAAGTCTTGATGAAGTAATTGGTCAGCTTGATGTACTTTATATGACTCGTGTTCAGAAGGAACGCTTTTTCAATGAACAGGACTATATCCGCTTAAAGGATTCATACATTCTTGATGCAGAAAAAATGAAAATGGCTCGTAAAAATATGATTGTTCTTCATCCTCTTCCGCGAGTAAATGAAATTACTGCAGATGTAGATAACGACCCTCGCGCTGCATATTTCAAACAGGTAAAGTACGGAATGTATGCGCGAATGGCTTTGATTGCAAAACTTACAGGTTCAATCTAAAGAGGGGAGATAAAGAAAATGTTAAACGTAAATACTATAAAGAATGGTCTTGTAATTGATCATATTCGTGCAGGAAGCGGATGGGAAATCTACCAGTGGCTGGGACTTAATAAAGCTCACTTTACTTCCTGTCTTATTCAGAACGTTCCTTCAGAAAAATCTGGAAAAAAAGATATCATCAAAATCGATAATATCATCAACATTGATTATTCAGTTCTTGGTTTTATTGATCCGGATATTTGTGTAAACGTTATTGAAAACGAAAAAATTGTCCGCAAAATTAACATGGAATTACCTGCAAAAGTTCAGGGCGTTTTCAGCTGTAAAAATCCACGCTGTATAACTCAGACTGAACATTATGTAAAACCTACCTTTATTCTGGCAGATAAAGCAAAGGGTATTTATAAATGCGAATATTGTGATACTCTTTATAAGGCTGGGAATTACAAATAAAAAAAATGGAGCAGGAATCTGGCAAAATCATTTCTAGAGAGGAAATATGACAAAAGCAATTTTGATTTATAATGCACGACTTTTGGATGAAGCAATGGATACTCCAGGTGCCATTCTTCTTATTGATGCTAAGATTCGCTCTGTTTTTCAGGGCTATTTTACAACTTCTACAACTGTAGAAAAAATGGCCCGCGCAGTTATGGCAGAAGATGGACTTGATGAATCTACAAATCTTGATTTATACAATGCCCGCGGCCTGACTGTTACTCCTGCCTTTATTGATATGCATGTTCATATGCGTTATCCGGGACAGACTCAAAAAGAGGATTTGAATTCAGGTCTTCATGCCGCTGCTGCAGGAGGATTTGGTACTGTTGTTGCAATGCCTAATACCAATCCTGTAGTTTCTTCGATTGATATGGCCATGAAGATTGAAAGAGAAGCGGCTGCAATTGGACTGACACATCTTTTTCAAACTGTAAGTATTACAAAAGATTTTGGTGGTGTGGAAACTGACCATCTGGATGATATTGATAAAAAATATGTTCCTGTAATTTCGGAGGATGGCCGCGATGTTCTGGCAAGTGCTGTTATGCTTGAAGGAATGTCTAAGGCTGGCCGTAAAGGAATAATTGTTGCCTGTCATTCAGAAGATACAACTTTAGCAAAAGAAGCAGCTCCATATCGTCAGGAAGCCCTGCAAATTATGAAAGAGGTAAATCTTTCAGCATGGGGTGCAGATGATGACTTTGATGATGATGATGATGAAACAGTAGAAGCTGTTAAAAAGATTGATAATCTTCTTACAAAGGCCAATGATTATCTGGCTCTGGCAGAAGACCTTGCTACAATCCGAAATATTATGCTTGCAAAAGAAGCTGGCTGTCATGTTCACATCTGTCATGTAAGTACTGCAAAAGCTATAAATGCCATTCGTGAAGCCAAAAATGAACTTTACGATGAACAGGCTAACTTTTACGCTGATGAAGCTGATGCTGCATATCAGGCCTTCGAAGAAAATCAGCCTTACATTCCTGGTGAAAAAAATGATTCAGGTTATGGAGTTTCCTGCGAAGTAACACCTCATCACCTGGCTCTTTGCGGAAGTGATGAACCTTACATTCGTGCCCTTGTAAATCCTCCTTTAAGAAGTGTAGATGACAGACTGGCACTTATTGAAGCTCTTCGCGATGGAACTGTTGATGTTATTTCCACCGACCATGCCCCTCACACTCTGGAAGATAAAGCTGGTGGTTCTCCTGGTTTTACTGGTGAAGAAACCGCTTATGCTGTATGTAATTCGGTGCTGGTGAAGGATTGTCAGTTTAGTCCAAAAAGACTTTCTCAGCTTATGTCGGGAAATCCTGCAAGACTTTTAGGATTGCAAAAAGGACTTCTGAAAAGCGGATATGATGCAGACCTGACTCTTGTAGATCCAGATGAAGTATGGACTGTTGATTCAAGTCAGTTCTACAGCAAGGGTAAGGCTACTCCTTTTGAAGGGCAGCGGCTTACCGGTCGTGTAAGAGGACTTTTTATTGACGGTCGATTGGTTTTAGAAAAGTGAACTTTTCTAAGATTTAGGCTTTTACAAATCAACAAAGGTATTTTCTTTCATAAACCAGAGTTTACAATTCACTTTTTCCTCTGTAGTGTCTAACATTTTTGCTGCAGCTACTTTGTAACAGTTCTGCTGACCAAGGTACTTTTCTTTATCAACCTTATTGTCTGATTTGTAGTCGATAATCTGGTAAGTACCGTCTGCCTTCTGGTAGATTAAGTCTATGGATCCAGTCCAGAGAGTTTTCTGCCAGTACATCTTAAAGCCCCATTCCGCTCTGTAGAAAAGATTTTTTTCCTTTGCTTGCAAAAATTCCTTTCCAATATCAGTTTGTGCAAAGGTGTTTGTAAAGTGAATGCAGTCCTCCAGAACCTTTGTTTTATCACTTTCTTTTTCCAGGCCTTTTAAAAGAGTTACAGGAGGAACAAAGTTTTCGGGTTTTGTTCCATTTGCAAAAGCTTCCAGAAAGGCGTGAACCAGAACCCCAAAATCGGCAGCAGAAAAATCTGTAGCTTGGAGGCGGCCTGCTTCTTTTGAATCAAGCTGATTTTGATCCTTCAGCTTGTCTTCTGATTCCTGAGTATAAGCATTTTTTTCAAGTGCACTTGGACTGTTCTTTGGAATTGCCTTTGACTGATATTCGATTGTTCCGGCTGTTTCAGAAAGTTCCTTAAGAACAGAAATAGTTTCCTCTTTTCTTTTGTGAAAGTCGATTTTATCCTGATCTTCTCTGATTTTTTTGTAGCTTAAGCCCTGAATTTCCTCAAAATCAAAAGGATAGCCTGCTTTGTAGTTGTTTCCATCAACATAATCTGAATAAAGATTTATAACGTATCTTTCAAATATGTGATTTTCATTATTATCTTCCAGATTTTCATTTGGTCCCCATATTCCAACAACAAAAACATCTTTTATTGCACGGGTAATTCCTACATAAATCAGACGGCGGAATTCGGCAAGTTCCTTCTGCTTTTCAAGTTCCTTCTGCCGGATACTAAAGTAATTGTCAGCCTGATCTTCTGCTTTTATAGAAAGGCCTGTTTTTTCATCGAAGAAAATACCGCTCTTATCACTTTTAGTTTTTACGTTTGTACAGCCGCACAGAAATACGTGTTCAAATTGCAGACCTTTACTTTTGTGAATTGTCATAATCTGAACAGCCTCTTTTCTTTCCAGAGGGTATGAAACATCCCCGGCATCTAAATCTGAATTATCAGAAGACCAGCTGCTTTTAAGATTGTCCAGCTGATCTATAAACCAGGCCAGAGATTTTCCTTCATTTTCGCATTGGCGTGCAAGTTCAAAAAGAAGGTCAAACTGTTCGGCACATAAATCAGTCTGGTTTGTAATCATGGTTTCGTATTTATATCCTTTTTCATTCCACAAAAAACTAAGGCTGTCTGTAATTTTTTGCCGGAGGATATTACTGCGGTTTTCCTTAAAAAAGAGTTTTGCTTCTGTATATTTTTGGAACTCGAGTGGTGTAAGGTCTTTCTGAATCTGCTGGTCAAAATCGGCAAAAGGGTCAAAAATAAAATCGTAATTTGAAATGTCAACCAGATGAGAAAGAATTAATTCTACAGAATTTTCACTAAGACCACAGAAAGGTGAGGTCAGATAGGCGGCATAGGCATTTATATCTGAAGGATAAACACAAATTCTAAAAATATTGTAAAAGTCGGAAATAAGTCCGTCTGTAAACAGATTTGTTACTCTGTCCACCTGGTAAGGAATGTTAAACCAGGTCAGATATTTAGTGATGCTTGCACGGTGACTTCGACTTCTGTCCAGAATTGCAAAATCTTTCCAGTTTTTCTTTGCTTTTCCCATTTCGTAAATTTTTGAAGCAATGAAATAGCCAACCTGTTCTTCTGCAGGAACTAATTTGTTTTCGGGAATGTAAATAGTATCGTTATTGCTTTCGATTTTTTTTTGATTTACAAGTTTTATGTGTAGGGGGATATTTTCAGCAGTTAATTCTGGCAGAGTCAGTTCACATAGATTTTTTGTATCATATTTTTTTGCATCGTTGTCGTAGTAGGCTTCATAGTCAAGTTTAGATTTTTCATTGATATAGGAATTGAAAATTCCACTGCCATTTTTGAAGATTGTATTAAAAGCCATAACGGTTTCAGGTGCAGAACGGTAGTTGTAATTCATAATTACAGATTTATTTTCACCATGACTTGTTAGTTCGTTAAAAACAGAAACTTCTGCACCTCTGAATTTGTAGATGGACTGTTTTTCATCACCAACAAAAAAGAGTTTGTCATCTTGTCGCAGGTCTTTCAGAATATTTCCATTTTCATCTTTTTGAATAATCTGCTGATAAACAGGCTTTTCACCATCGATTTGAGTTCCTGCTTTTAGAGAAATAAGATAAAGCATATCCCTGTTCTGACTGTTATTATCCTGAAATTCATCAATCATTATTTTGGAATAGGCTGCAATTTCCTGTTCTCTTATATCAGGATTTTCAATAAGAATTTTCAGAGCCATCTGACTTACATCAACGAAGGTAAGATTTCCGGAACGTCTTTTTTCAATGTTGATTTCAGAAAGAAAGTCATCAAGAAGTTTAAAAAGGTTCTGAAGGCTGGCAAATTGATTTATGTATGAAGTAATTGAGCCAAGGACGGAAAGCATGTCGTTTTTAATTACAGTAATAATTTTTGAAACGGACATGCATTTTCCTTTTATGTCGCAGGCTGCATAAACTTTTTCTTTAAAGAGATTAATTTTTCTATAAAGTTCAGAACATGCTTCTGTTTGTTCAAGAATGTCACTTTTTGTAAGCTGGAAATCCGAAATCTGTTCAAAAAAGAAGTTTTGAAGTTCATCAATCTGGATTTTATAAGCAGTGTGTTTTTTAGGATCAAAATCTGTATCGAAACAGTCGTTTATGTCGCTGAAGAACTGGGAAATATTTTTGCCGATTTTGTAGGATGCGTCATTTTTTGGTGATGAAGAGGTGTAAAATTTTACGGCATTACATAATTCTATTACTTGTGCTGGAATTTTTGCAGTAAAAAATCCGTCCGGACTTGCAAGGCTGGTAAACTTAATGATTGAGTAGGCCAGAGTTTTTTCTGCAAATTCCTGAAGTTTTCCCGGTTTTGCAAAATTTTTTATACCAGGTTCTTCTGCCCTTTTCAGGGTAAACTTAAGGGCGGCGTTTTTAATCTGTCTTTCACCATCGCTGGAACCTGTCGAAAAATCAGGTTTTATTCCGTAGCGGTTGGAACACTGACGTAAAATATTGGCACAGTAAGAATCCAGAGTCTGGATGTGGGCATTTGCAAAATCAGAAAGACCTTCTTTTGCCAGCTGTATTTCCCCGGCTGTAATTTTTTTGCCCGGAGTTTGATTCGCATAAAACAGAAGTGTCTGGTAGATTCGCTGATACATTTCGGCAGCAGCTTTGTTTGTAAAAGTCAGAGTTAGAATCTGGTCGGCCTTTGCCTGTTTTGTAAGTACCAGACATGAAAAACGGGTAGCCAGAACCTGGGTTTTTCCTGAACCTGCTCCAGCTGTAATTACAGCATTTTGAGTGGTTTCCAGAGCCTGGTTTTGAGCGTCATCTAATTTTTTATCTAATAAATCAAGGAAAGGATATTTTTTACTCATAAAATTACTCGTCTGCTCCTGTTGTTGCAATCTGATTTTCTGCAATTGTAAAGGTAGTTCTGCAGATTTCTTTAAAAGGACATGCAGGACAATCTTTGTATGGATTTACATTCAGTTTTTCTTTTGTAGAATTAAAACTGTGAGGCCTGAAATCTAAGGAACCTTTTTGCGGATTCGGATCTGCAATTAAGTAAAAATCTCTGGCATATTCTTTCATTATCTGAATTGTAAGTTCATATTGTTCATAAAGTTTGTCAGGAATTCCTTTTTTCAGGTGATTGATATCCACCACGCTGAGATTATCCGCTATCCCTTTTGAATTTTTTTTGTTTATTGAATAAAAAGTTCCCTTGTAAACTGGGTGTTTATTTTCTCCGTCCAGTAGGGTGAAGTATACCGGCATCTGGAAATCGCCCAGTAAATCATTTTCATCAGATACTGTGTCTTTTGAAGCTGGAATTGCAGAATTTTTGTAATCGACGATGATCCATTCATTTTCTGGTGTAAGAAGCAGACAGTCAATCTTACCGTAAAAGTCAAATCTGCCATCACCTTTTGCCGCAAGAGTTTTTTCGCAGTCATAAAGAATGCATTTTCCAATTCCACCTTCTTCAAGTGGCAGAAGCAGGTCTTTCAGAAAATCTTCCAGTTTTTGAGCAATTCTCTCTTTTTGTTTTTTAAGAGCCTCTATAACAAGGGGACTGTCCCTGAAATCTGAAGGAGCAAGTAAAGCCTTGTCTATAAATGGCAGTAAATTCAGAGAAAAGTCCTGGGGTTCAGGAGAAATAATATTTGCGTCTGGAAGAATGATTTTAAAAGTTTTTGAGTTCTGATCAAAATATGGGAGGGGCGAACCTTTAAATTGAAGCATGAAAAGTTCCAGAATTTTGTGGTTTAGGTTTCCCATATCATAAGACTGCATTAAATTTGTGTCTAAAGTGTCATCTTTTAGTTTGAGGATAGATTTTAACAGCCATTTTCGCGGACATGGATAAAAGAGTTCCAGATCATTTCTTGCAGTAATTTTCAGCTGGTCAGAAATAATTTCTTCACCATAAATGTTTTTTCCACTTCGGTTTTTAATAAGAATCTGTGTGATATTGGATATGATTTTTTCGTTAACTCTATAATCTTCTGTTTCACAAGGAGTTTGAGTTTTTGCCCAGTTTTTGATTGCCTCTTTTTGGTTTTCTGTCAGTTTTTCAGGTTTTTCTTCTGTTATAAAGTCCAGGGCATAAAGTTTTTCGTTTCTGATGTAGTCTGTTTCATTCAAATCTGGAAGAGGATTTTTTGCAGGCTGAAGATTTGAGTGAGGAATTGCAAAGCCGGCGAAAGTTTCTTCTGCTGCAGAAAAAGTTACAAAATCATCATCTGTATTTTGCTCATAAGATTTTTTTGCATAAAGCTTTATAAAAACTTCCGAAGCCCTGAGTTCTTTATCATCATCAATAAGATGGAGGCGGGCACGTTTTTTTGCATTTAAGAAAGTAAGTCTTTTGTAAGGAATTTCAAGATTTTTCTGAGAAGCATCAATTACAAACTGATATTTAAAACAGGCTGGTCCTGAAAGTTTGTAAGGGAAAACTGAAACGCCGGTTTTATCATTTTGCTGGGGACTATACTTTTTTTTGTCCAGTTCGTTCAGAAAGAAGGAGAAAGGATCTGAAATGTGAAGTTCTGCAGCCTGAAATTCTTCTTCCACCCTGATAATTTCGTTCAGTTCAGAAAGACAACGGCCCAGAATTGCATTTGCTTCATCCGAAAAAGTGTCTTCATCGGTGAAAAAATATCTTCTGAAATCAAACCATGCTTTTTTAATGGATTTAAAACTTTTCTCGGTGAAAAATCCTTCCACCAGTGCCTTAACTTCCTGGTAGAATTTTTTCAGTTCTTCATAAAGAGCAATTTCTTCTGTATTTTCCTGTTTATTCAAAACTGCAATTTTTTTTGCGAAAGCCGAAAGCCAGATATCTTTTTCTTCAGGAGAGCAGATACAGCGCATTTCGTTTCCCACTCTAATCAGATTTTTTCGTTTTTCTTCGAATTCACTTTTCCATGGCAGATTTTCATCCAGAAGCAGGCTTCTTACAGAGTCAAAAGTGAAATTTTCTTTATGGCAGTTGTTTATTTCGCGGAAAATTTGTCCTGCATTATTTTTTGTAAGGGAAAGGCCTGCTTTTATGACGAAAGGAACCTGGTAAAGCTTAAATTCTCTTTCGATATAAGGACGATAAGTTTCAATATCAGGAATACTCAGGGCAATTTCGGACCAGTCGGCTTTATCATCCTTTACAAGCTGAATTATGCGTAAAATTGTCTGACGGAGTTCGCTTCTTGAATCTTTGAAAAAATAAACTTCCGGGTTTGGAATATCGTCTGGCATTGTGCAAAGGGTGATATTGTCATTTTTTTTGAAAATTTCTTTGTAATCACCAAAATCTTCCAGAAGTTCCGGGTAAAAAAGGATGAAATTTGTGTTTTTATCACCAAGTTCCAGGTTATCCAGCCAGGCAGGTTCAAAAAGTTTGTTTTTGTCCAGAAAGTCCTTATATAGCTGATAGAGTTTTTCATAATCCTGGTCTTCGGCATCCAGCTGACCATAGGTTTCTGCACTTTGATCCAGTCTTTTTTTCCAGAAATGCAGGCTTGGCAGATTTTTACTTATCCAGTCGGCAAAAGAGGCTGCTTCTCTGGCGTAAGAATCTTCCGGATTTATGATAACCTGAAATCTCTGACTTTTATCCAGATTTGCATTTTTATAAATTAAATCCTGAACGAAAAAGTTTCTTAAAATTGAAGGTACAGATGATTTTCCGCTTTCTTCTGCATGAAGATATTTTCCCTTAAAAGTATCCCAGGCAATAAAACGTTCCAGAGGAAGTGCGTCTGTTCCAGTCTGATCAGCATGTGTAATCAAATATTCAATCCAGGAATTCATTACCGTGCTGGTGGAAAAAATGAAAATTGTAGAAGGATTGTTTATGTTTGAAATCAGAATTTTTGATATTTCGTTCGGGTTTAATTTTATTTCTTTCATATTTTTAGTATAGCATGTTTATGTGTCATAGAACGGCATAGTATGGAAATTTTTAAGTAAAAAATAATATAATTAAGGATATAGGAGATAAAAATGGAATTCTCACAATTAGTAAAAGATCGTTATTCCTGCAAAAAATATAGTTCAAAGCAGGTTGATAAAACAACTATCGAAAAGATTCTGGAAGCAGGCCGTCTTGCCCCAACTGCAAAAAATCTTCAGGAACAGCATATTTATGTTTTGCAGAGCGAAGAAAGTCTTTCAAAGGTTGATGGTGCAACTCCTTGTCGTTACGGAGCTCCTGTAGTTCTTCTTGTAGCTTTTGATAAAAATAATGTTTATACCTATCCAAATTCAGAAAGAACATCTGGAATTGAAGATGCTACCATTGTTGCAACTCATCTTTGTCTTGCGGCAGCTAACGAAGGAGTTGATAACTGCTGGATAAATAATTTTGATGTGGCAAAACTTCATTCAGCTCTTGGACTTCCTGAAAACGAAGAAATCTTAATGCTTTTAGATTTAGGATATGCAGCAGAAGGATTTAAGCCTCTTCCAAATCATTTTTCAAGAAAAGATTTGAACGAAACAGTCAGCTGGATTTAAAATTCAGCCTAAAAATATAAGCGTTTTTCTTAAATTTTATTAAAAATATTTAAATTTCCTAAAAATACTTTTCATAGAAACGCCATTTGTGGTATATTTTTACAAAAGGGATGCATAAATATACATTTTTGATATTTTGCCTCACCTAAGGAGTCATTTAAATGAAAAACGCTTACATTAAAAAAATCTGGGATGACGTAAAAGCAAAGAATGCTAACGAACCAGAATTCCTCCAGGCTGTAGAAGAAGTTTTGACAACTCTCGAACCTGCAGTTGACCTGATGCCACAGTTGGAACCAAATGCTATTCTTGAAAGAATGGTAGAACCAGAACGTGTAATTATGTTCCGTGTTCCTTGGATGGACGATGCTGGAAACTATCACGTAAACCGTGGTTACCGTGTTCAGTTCAACTCTGCAATTGGACCATACAAAGGAGGACTCCGTTTCTCTAAAGAAGTTAACCTTTCAGTTTTGAAATTCTTAGGATTTGAACAGGTTTTGAAAAACTCTTTGACAACACTCCCAATGGGTGGTGGTAAAGGTGGTTCAGACTTCGATCCACATGGAAAATCAGATAAAGAAGTTATGAGATTCTGTCAGTCATTCATGACAGAACTTTATCGTCATATTGGTGCTGACGTGGATGTTCCAGCTGGAGACAAAAACGTTGGTGGACGCGAAATCGGATACCTCTTCGGACAGTACAAGAGAATCCGTGACGAATATACTGGAGTTTTGACAGGAAAAGGACTTACATTCGGTGGTTCTTTAATCCGTACAGAAGCAACAGGATATGGACTTATCTACTTTGCTCAGGAAATGCTCAAGAAAGTTGGAGACGACTTCAAGGGTAAGACTTGTGTTGTTTCTGGTTCAGGAAACGTTGCAACTTACGCTGCTCAGAAGCTTATTCAGCTTGGTGCAAAAGTTGTTACACTTTCTGACTCAAACGGATACATCTACGATGCAGACGGTATTACACAGGAAAAACTTGACTGGGTTAAGGAACTCAAGGGTGTTCGCCGTGGTCGTATTTCTGAATATGCAAAACAGTTCCCATCTGCAAAATACTTCGAAGGAAAGAAAGTTTGGGAAGTTAAGTGTGATTGTGCATTCCCATGTGCTACACAGAACGAACTTCTTGGCGAAGATGCAGATATGCTCTTGAAGAACGGAGTTAAATTGGTTGCTGAAGGTGCTAACATGCCTTCTAACCTCGATGCAGTTAATAAGTTCCAGGCTGCAAAGATTTTGTATGCACCAGGAAAAGCATCAAACGCTGGTGGTGTTGCAACATCAGGTCTTGAAATGAGCCAGAACTCAGAAAGACTTTCATGGTCAGCTGCAGAAGTTGATGAAAAACTCCACAACATCATGATCAACATCCACG
>CAMPAL010000079.1 GCA_946631855.1 uncultured Treponema sp.
TTATCTTTATGTTGATAATGCAGCTATGCAGCTTGTTCGTAATCCTGGTCAGTTTGATGTAATTGCAACTTCAAATATGTTTGGAGATATTCTTTCAGATGAAGCAAGTCAGATTACCGGTTCAATTGGAATGCTTGCATCAGCTTCTCTGGGAGATGGTTCGGGGCCAGGGCTATATGAACCGATTCATGGTTCTGCCCCTGATATTGCAGGAAAAAATCTTGCAAATCCTCTTGCTACAATTCTTTCTGCTGCAATGCTTTTGAGATACGATTTTAAGCTTGAAGAAGAAGCTCAGGCTATCGAAAAGGCTGTGAATGCAGTTCTTGATGAAGGGTATAGAACTTTAGATATTGCTGGAAATCCGGAACAGGTAAAACTTTCGGGTAAATTGATAGGAACAAAGGAAATAGGTAATCTTGTTGTTGCAAAAATCTAAGTAAATTAATGCGACAAATTGTCTATCCTATGGTAAAATTAATAATTGTATGAGTGAGTTATTTATTAAAAAACATGGTTTATTGTATTCATCAGATTTACACACTGTAATTGGTGTTGATGATACATCTACAGAATTTAAGGGAAGAATTCCTTACGGAGCCAGGGCTGTTGATGCAGAAGTTTTTTCTGACTGTCCATATCAGTCTGTTTCTATTCCTGATTCTGTTAAAGAGTTGGGGGCGGCTCTTTTTGAAAATTCTAAACGACTTGAAACAGTAAAACTTCCTGCTAATGTTTCAGAGCTTCCACCATATTTATTTTCAGGCTGTTCTGCTTTGAATAAAGTTACAATGCCAGCTGCTCTTCTTTCTGTTCCAGAAGGTCTTTTTAAGGATTGTTCATCTATGCTGGAAATTCCTTTCAGAGCGGGGCTTAAAGAATTACCTGCTGATTTTATGTCAGGCTGTTCTTCTGTAAAATCACTTGTAATTCCAAATACAGTAGAAACTATAGGTGAACATGCGGTTGCAAATTGTACGGGGCTTGAAAGTCTGGTTATTCCTGAATCTGTAAAAGAGATTGCAGAAAATGCTTTTGAAGGCTGTACATCAATTCACAATATCAGAATTGAAGGGGAGAATGATAACTTCTTTGTTTCTGATGGTTCACTTTATAAAAAGACTGCAACAGGAGATGTTTTAATAGTAAAAGCTTATCCTGTTAATAATGAAAGCGTGTCATTTTTTAAGGAAAATGTTGATGAAGAGCCGGTTGATGAAACTGATGAGGATGAAATCGAAGAAGATGATACCTTCAGTGCAGAAATTGGTGCTTCTGAAGAAGAAATAGAAATTTATAAAAAGGAAGAGAATATGGAAGACAATAACATTGATTCAATGCTTGCTGATATTATGGGCGACGAAAAGAAACGTACAGAAACTCCTAGTGATGTTGCTGTAAGTGATCGTGAAAGTGCAGTTCTTGCAGAAACAATGGCTGTTATGGAGGAAGATGCTCCAAAATCTAATGTAGCTGTTACTACTGATGAATTGGAAAATCTTTTCTCTAAACATGAAGAAGAAGTTCAGGCTTCTTTGAATGAAGAAGTTGTTGATGAAAAAGAACTTGATAAAAAGGCAAAAATCCTTGTTGATTCTGTTGAATTCAGTAAGGTGCTTGATTTTGAACCTGCAGGTGAAGTTCCTGCTGATCCAGATTTGTTTGTAATTGCAGAAAAAACTGTTGAAACCGCAGATGGAAAAGATTTTAGTCCAAAACTGATTGCCTGCTGTAAAACTTTTGCACGTATTCATGATTTTAGACATGTGGTTATGCTTAATGGCCTTCCATTAGATAATGATGAATTTATGCAGTTCTATTTCCACTACATGAACAAGAAAAATGTTATTCTTGCATGTGAAGCAGAAAGCCCTGCAACCTTGTCTGATTACTGTAAAAAGATTTGTGAAGAATCACGAATCAGCCTGGACAAGGATGAACTTAATGACCAGAGAAAGCGTGTAACTGTTAAGACTGACACCTTGATTAAACTTGTTATTCGCGATAAATACGATGTTTAGATAAATTTGATGCTTGGTTTATAAATTTAGAATTATAAAGGGGAGCTGCTCTTGGGTAGCTCCTTTTTTTAAAGTATAAGAGGATTGAAATGAAAAGCGATAACTGCAAAAAGGGTGCTGCACGTGCTCCACACCGTTCTTTGTTTTATGCATCTGGATATACAGATGAAGAATTGGATCAGCCTTTAGTTGGAATTATTTGTGCAAAGAATGAATTGATTCCAGGCCATATTGAACTTGACCGTATTTCTGAAGCGGTTAAGGCAGGAGTAAGAATGGCAGGGGGTACTCCAATTGAATTCCCTGCAATCGGAGTTTGTGATGGAATTGCAATGGGCCATGAAGGAATGAAATATTCTCTTGTTACTCGTGAACTTATTGCTGACTCAATTGAATGTGTAACTAAGGCTCATCAGTTTGATGCTTTAGTAATGATTCCAAACTGCGATAAAATTGTTCCAGGAATGTTGATGGCTGCAGCTCGTCTCGATTTGCCAACAGTATTCTGTTCTGGTGGACCAATGATGCCAGGCCATCTGCCAGGAAATGATCCTTCTAATCCTTATTCGGGAAGAAATCTTTCTTTAACAGATATGTTTGAAGCTGTAGGCGGTCTTGCTGTTGGAAAAATTAATGAAGAGCAGTTGAAAGAAATGGAGCATGCCGCTTGCCCTGGTTGCGGGGCTTGTTCAGGAATGTTTACTGCAAACTCAATGAACTGTCTTACCGAAGTTTTAGGTCTTGGTCTTCCAGGAAACGGTACTATTCCAGCCGTAACAGGAGAGCGAATTGCTCTTGCAAAACACGCTGGTATGGCAGTTATGAATCTTTATAAAAAAGGAATTACAGCCCGCCAGATGATGACTGCTGAAAGTTTTAGAAATGGACTTGCCGCTGATATGGCACTCGGCTGTTCTTCAAATACAATGCTTCATCTTCCTGCAATTGCACATGAAGCTGGACTTGAAATTGATTTGCATGAAGTAAATGATATTTCAAACAGAACTCCAAATCTTTGTCACCTTGCACCAGCTGGCCATACCTTTATGTGTGAATTGAATGATGCAGGTGGTGTTCAGGCTGTTCTTGCAGAACTTGCAAAGAAAAATCTTATTAATACATCTTTGATAACTGCGACAGGAAAAACAATTGCCGAAAATATCAAAAATGTAAAAAACAGAAATCCTGAAATTTTGCGTCCAATTGAAAATCCATTCAGTGAAAATGGAGGACTTGCAATTTTGTTCGGAAATCTTGCTCCAAATGGAACTGTAGTAAAACGTTCTGCCTGTGCAAAGGAATTGCTTCATCATGTTGGTCCTGCCAGAGTTTTTAATGATGAGTCTGAGGCAATGGAAGCTGTTCAGAAACAGCAGATTCACAAGGGTGATGTAGTTGTAATTCGTTACGAAGGTCCAAAAGGCGGTCCTGGAATGCGTGAAATGCTTGCTGTAACTGCTGCCCTTGCAGGTCAGGGACTTGATAAAGATGTTGCCCTTATCACCGATGGTCGTTTCTCTGGAGCAACTCGCGGAGCTTCTTTAGGACACTGTTCTCCTGAAGCAGCTGTAGGTGGTCCAATTGCCCTGGTAGAAGAAGGGGATATGATTGAGCTTGATATTAACAACTATAAAATAACCCTGCAGGTTTCTGATGAAGAACTTGCAAAGCGTAAGGCAAAATGGGTATGCCCAGAGCCAAAAGTAAAGACAGGATATCTTGCAAGATACGCAAAATTAGTAAGTTCTGCAGATAAAGGTGCAATCCTGGAGTAAACATAAAAAAAGCTTCGTTCGATATAATTTTATATAGAACGAAGCTTTTTTTTTCTTTTTGCGTGAAGTTTATTTATTTCTTAGAAACTTTCCTTAATTTTGTAAACCGCAAGTTGTTTCAACAACTGAGGATTTACAAAACGTTCGCGCAAACGAACACGTAAATAAATAGAGTTTTTGCAAAAAAACTCGAGACTTAAAATAGATGGCGAAATTTTAGCCATCTATTTTAAACCTTCCTTAAAATCAAATACCGCAGGTTGTTTCAACAACCGAGGATATTTGATTAACAATATAAGAGTTTCGCAAGAAACTCTAAGTTAAATTGAATGGCGATATTTTAGCCATTCAATTTAAACCTTCTTTTTCATGAAAATCAGAACTCCAAAGAGAGCTGCTAATCCTACTATCCATGAAATAATACAGCTTACAACAATGTTCAGGTTCTGAGTAAGACCTGCAACGATGTAGGCAATAAATGAAACTGCTGCAACAGTAATGGCATATGGCAACTGTGTAGAAACGTGATTAACGTGAGCACACTGAGCACCTGCACTTGCCATGATAGTTGTATCAGAAATTGGTGAACAGTGGTCACCACAAACAGCACCTGCCATACAAGCAGAAATAGAAATAATTCTGAGTGAACCTGTAGGAAAGGCTGCAATACAGATAGGAATTAAGATACCAAAAGTTCCCCATGAAGTACCTGTAGCAAAAGAGAGGAAGCAGGCAATAATAAATACAATAGCTGGGAGGAAGGCTTTTAATCCGCCGGCACTTGATTCTACAAGACCTGCAACATAATCTTCTGCACCAAGACTGTCAGTCATAGCTTTCAATGTCCAGGCCAAAGTCAAAATCAAAATGGCTGGAACCATTGCTTTAAATCCATCAGGTAAACAAAGCATTGAAGCCTTGAAAGAAAGAACCTTACGAATCATATAGTAAATAATAGTAATGATTAAGGTACCAAGAGAACCAAGTACTAAACCTACAGAAGGGTCTGAATTAGAAAAGGCTTCGATAAAGTTCAAGTAACTTGAATTTGCAACAAGGTTTCCACCATCATCTTCTACCATTTTAGTAAAGAATCCGCCTGAATAAATCATACCAAGAACACAAAGAACAATAAGAATTGCCACAGGAACGATTAAGTCGCAAACTTTTCCTTTTGTATTTTCATCTGCAAGTTCTTCAGAGGCATCATTCATCATAGAAAGGGCTTTTTCGTATTTAGACATTTCTCCATATTCAAACTTCATAAATACCATGGCAAACATCATTACAATAGTAAGAAGTGCATAGAAGTTGAAAGGAATAGCCTTACAGAAAAGTTCAATACCATTTTCTCCTTCTGTAACAAAGCCTGTAACTGCAGCAGCCCATGAAGAAATTGGAGCGATGATACAAACTGGAGCGGCAGTAGAATCAATAAGATATGCAAGTTTTTCTTTTGAAACACCGTGTTTGTCTGTAACTGGTTTCATAACAGAACCAACAGTAAGACAGTTGAAGTAGTCATCAATAAAAATCAACATACCAAGAAGAATTGTTGCAACCTGAGCACCAACCTTAGATTTAATGTGTTTCTTTGCCCAGTTACCAAAAGCTGCAGAACCGCCTGCTTTATTCATAAGGGCAACCATAGTTCCAAGAAGAACAAGGAAAATCAGAATACCAACGTTGCCTGAGTCTGCAAGAGAACTTACAAGACCGTCGCTTGTAATGTGAGTCAGGAAACCTGTAAAACCTGTTCCTGCATCAATGGCATAAAAAAGACCACCAATAATAATTCCAATAAAAAGGGAAGAATAAACTTCCTTAGTACAAAGTGCCAGTACAATGGCTACAATTGCTGGGACTAAAGCCCAAAATGTTCCAACCATTTTTAATAATCCATCCTTATTTATTTAGTTTTGTAAAATCAGCATTTAATGGGTCTTTAACACCAGCTTTTTTTATTTTTTCAAGAACATCGATAGCATATCCAAGTTCTTCCAACTGAGTTGCTGCGCAAGAAACTTTCATTTGTTTCAAGGCTTTAAGTACTTTTTCAATATCCATAAAATCCTCCTTTTATCTTTATCATTATAACACTTTTGCCCCTATAAATCTTATAAAAAATAAGGCAGCTTTTGGAGTTTTTACAAAAAATAAAATGATGATGACTTTCACCCCTTTCAAGTTGACAAAAAGTGTAAAAAATGTCATTTTGTAAGCAAGAGGTTGGCAATGAAAAAATATGCATTTTTATTTCCAGGACAGGGTGCTCAGGTTCCTGGTATGATTAAAGATATTTGTGAAGCTTATCCAGAAGCTCGCAAAGTTGTAGATGAAGTAACAAAAATTACAGGCGTTGATATGCCAAAACTTCTTTGGGAATCAGATCAGGCTGAATTAAGCCGCAGTGATAACAGTCAGCTTGCTATTACAACAGCATCTTTAGCTGTAATGAAAGTTCTTGAAACAAAAGGAATTAAACCTTCTGCTGCAATGGGCTTTTCTTTGGGTGAATTTCCAGCTTTATATGCCGCAGGTGTTTTAAGCTTTGAAGATTTAATCAAAGTAGTTCGCCAGCGTGGACTTATTATGCAGGCTACATGCGAAAATATTGCAAAAGCAAATGAAGGTCATGCACCTGGAATGACAGCTGTAATCGGACTTTCTCCAGACCAGGTTAGTAAACTGGCTGACGGAATAAAAGATGCTTATGCTGCAAATTTAAACTCTCCAGTTCAGACAGTAGTTTCTGGAACAGCAGATGCTCTTACAGAACTTGAAGCAAAGGCAAAAGAAGCTGGTGCTCGTCGTGCCCTCCGTCTTGCTGTAGCAGGTCCTTTCCATTCACCACTCATGCAGGAAGCTGCTGATAATTTTGAAAAGGCAATTGCTGATGTAGAATTTAAAGATCCATCAATCACACTTTTCAGTAACGTAACTGGTGCACAGGCTACTTCTGGAGCTGATGTAAAGAAAAATGCAGTTCTCCATCTTACACATCCTGTTCGCTGGACTGATGAAGAAAAAGTTCTTAATGATTTAATGGCAGCTGATAAAGACAACGAATGGTGCTTGATTGAACCTGGCGTTGGTAAAGTTTTGTCTGGTCTCTGGGCAAAATCTGGATTTGGTGAAGAAAGAACTTGTGCAGATGTAAACTCTGCTGAAACTTTGGCAAATTACTAATCCAAATAAATATATAAGGAATTAATGATGGCTTTACTTGATAATAAAAAAGCATTAGTTACTGGTTCAAGCCGTGGAATTGGTCGCAAAATTGTTGAAACTTTCCTCGAGAATGGAGCAGAAGTTTGGGGACTTTGTTCAAAACCTTCTGCTGCAAAGGCTGAACTTGAAGCACTTGCTGAATCAAAAGGAACTAAGTTTCATGAAATTTGTGCAAACGTTGGGGATGCAGCACAGCTTACAGAAGTTGTAAAAGCAGCTCTGGCAGAAGCAGGAAATTTTGATGTTCTTGTAAATAATGCAGGAATTACTCGTGACGGACTTTCTTTCAGAATGAAGATGGAAGACTGGCAGGATGTTTTGAATGTAAATCTTACAGGTTCATTTGTTGTTACTCAGATTGTATCAAACGCAATGTTGAAAGCTCGTTCTGGTTCTATCATCAACATGTCTTCTATTGTTGGTATTCATGGACAGGGCGGTCAGGTAAATTATGCCGCAAGTAAAGGTGGATTAATTGCTTACAGTAAGGCTCTGGCAAAAGAAGTTGGCGGACGTGGAATTCGTGTAAACTGTATTGCCCCAGGCTTTATTGAAACAGATATGACAGCTGTTCTTAAAGAAGATTTAAAACAGTCAATGATAGATTCTGTTCCTCTTAAGAGAGCAGGTCAAACACAAGATATAGCAAACGTAGCCCTCTTCTTAGCCAGTGATTTGAGCACATACATCACCGCTCAGGTTATTGGAGTAGATGGAGGCATGGGAGCTTAGGGAGAATAAAAAAAATGGCAAATAGACGTGTAGTAATTACTGGAATGGGAGCTGTAACTCCTCTTGGAAATACTGTTGAAGAAACATGGCAGGGAATTAAAGATTGTAAGAGTGGAATTGGTCCAATCACCCTGTTCGATGCTTCTGTAAATAAAGTTCATTATGCTGCAGAAGTAAAGAACTTCGACCCAGCTTTGTATATGGATTCTAAAGATGCCCGCAAAATGGCTCGTTTTACACAGTTTGGTGTAGCAGCTGCAAAAATGGCTCTTGATGATTCTGGTCTTATGGGAAAAGAAGATATTCTTGATGAAACAGGAATTATTCTTGGTGTAGGAATTGGCGGTCTGGAAGAAACAGAAGCTGACGTTCTTGGTATGGCAAAAATGGGCTATGTTAAGACAAATCCTATGGCTATCCCAAAACTTATTCCAAATGAAGTTGGTGGAAACATTGCAATTCAGTTTGGTCTTCATGGACCTGTTGAATCTGTAGCTACTGCTTGTTCTTCTGGTACAGATGCTCTTGGTCTTGCTTTTGATATGGTAAGAAGTGGTCGTCTTGACTGCTGTTTATCTGGTGGTGCTGAATCTACAATCTGTCAGTTTGGTGTAGTAGGTTTTGAAGTTCTTCATGCTCTTTCTCAGGGGTTTGATGATGATCCAACTAAAGCAAGTCGTCCTTTTGACAAAAATCGTAACGGATTTGTAATGGGTGAAGGTTCTGCAATTTTAGTTCTTGAAGAATATGAACATGCCAAAGCTCGTGGTGCAAAAATTTATGCAGAAATTGCAGGTTATGGTGCTTCTTGTGATGGTTATCATCTTACATCACCTAATCCAGATGGAATTTGCGGTTCAAAATGTATGACTCGTGCATTGAAAGATGCTGGAATGGATCCAAGTGAAATTCAGTACTACAACGCACACGGAACATCTACAAAAATCAATGATCCTTCAGAAACAAATATGATTAAACTTGCATTTGGTGAAGAAAATGCTAAAAAACTTAAGATTTCTTCAACAAAATCTATGCATGGTCACTGTCTTGGTGCAACAGGTGCAATTGAAGCAATGATTTGTGTAAAAGCAATTCAGGATAGCTATGTTCCATGTACAAAGAACCTTGATGAAGTTGATGTAGAAGGCGGATGTGATCTTGATTACGTTCCAAACAAGGGAATTAATATGAACATCGATGCTGCTATGTCTGCTACATTCGGTTTTGGTGGACATAACGGTGCAATCATCATCAAAAAAGTTCGCTAGGAGATTTAGCATGGCATTAACAACCGATATTAAATCACTTTTACCACACCGCGAACCTTTCCTCTTTGTAGATGCAATTATTTCTGCAGATGAAAAAGGCTGCGTTTGTGAACATACATTTACAGAAAACGAGTTTTTCTTTAAGGGACACTTTCCTGAATATCCTGTAGTTCCTGGAGTTATTCTCTGCGAAACTATGGCTCAGGCAGGAGGGGCAGCTTTGCGTTACTTAAACATTGTTCCTGGAAATGCACTTTTCTTCTTTGCAACTTTGGACAAAGTAAAGTTCCGTAATCAGGTTCGCCCAGGCGATAAAGTTCGCATGGAAATTGAATTCTTACGTAACAGTCCAAAAATGATTAAACAAGCCGGCAAAGCCTACGTTGGTGATACTTTGTGCGCTGAAGCCGAATGGATGTGTTTAGTTGGCAGCGCCAACTAAACACATCCACGAGCAGAGTGGAATCGCAGTGTGCGTGAGCACACATGTATATAAACTTCCATACAGATAGCGGCGGGCATGCCCGACGCATGTGTCTCGTTGGATCTGCACAATAGTGCAGTCCGACGTGTATGATAATTTCCATACACAAAGCGGCGCCATAGGCGACGCATGTGCTTAGTAGGCTCTGCCGACTAAGCACATCTGCGAGGAGAATGGAATCGCAATGTGCGTGAGCACATACGTATAATAAATTTCCATACAGATCGCGACACCGAAGGTGGCGCATGTGTTTAGTGGTGATAGATTTGAAGAGGGAAGGAAAATAATTATCCTTCCCTCTTTGATTTAATCGTAGTAGAAATTTTTGAAAAAAGCCTATATATTTATATTTGGGTGGAAAAATTTCTTGAACAGCTTTTTTAAAACCAGACAATTAATTTTCTTCTTTATTTGCTGCGGGCTTTGTTTACTTGCCTTACTTATAAGGTATGTAAAACTTTCTGTACAGCCTGTTACTCCTGTTCCTAAAAATAAAATCGAAATAGAAAGAGGTTCTATTGTAGATCGTTCAGGCTATCCGCTTGCAGTTCAGACAAACTTTTATCATGTTGGAGTTTCTGTAAAGAACATTCGTGATAATGAAAAGCTGAAAGAAAAATTTTCAAAGGATATAGCTCCTTATCTTGATATTAGTGAAGAACACATTTTGAATGCAATCAATGGTTCAAGAGGTTTTACTTATCTTAAGAAGAAAATCACACAAACAGAATATCAGGAATTAAAAAGTTTTACTGACTCAAAAAATTATAATTTTGTAAGTTATGAAAAAATTCCCGGCCGCAATTATCCTAATCATGCTCTTGCATCTCAGTTAATTGGTTATATGGGCGATGATGGAAAAGGTCTGGCAGGTATAGAATTTTCTCAGCAGAATATTCTTTCACCAGAACCTAAAAGTGATTCTGGAGAAATTGAACAGGGAAAAAATATTTTTCTGAGTATTGATGCAAATTTGCAGTATAAACTTGAACAGATTTGTCACCGTGTAATGAATGAAACCCAGGCAGAAGGAATGATGCTGGTTGCGGCTGACTCAAATACTGGTGAAGTCCTGTCTTATATCAGTTTGCCTTCGGTTGATTTGAATGAATATGGTTCATCCCCAGATATTGCAAAGGTTGATTTGCCTTCAATGACTATGTATGAACCAGGATCTGTATTTAAGATTTTTACAGTTGGAATTGTTTATGATGAGCATGGTATTTCTCCTAATCAATCATTCCTTTGTGATGGAATGTATGAAAGACGTCTTTCAAATGGAGAAACTGTAAGAATTCGTTGTCTGGAACATCATGGCTGGTGTACACCAAAAGAAGGTTTGATGTATTCCTGTAACGATGTTTTAGGTCAGATAAGTGATCATATTTCTGAAGACAGATTTATTGAACGCATTCGCCTTTTGGGCTTTGGTCAGAAAACTGGAGTTGAACTTCCTGGAGAAACATCTGGTTCTGTAAAAGATACAAGCAGTGCTTTGTGGTCAGCAAGATCTAAACCTACAATTGCGATTGGACAGGAAATCAGTGTGTCTGCACTTCAGATGGTTCAGGCTGCTACTGCAATTGCTCATGGTGGAGTTCCTGTAAAACTGTCATTTATTCATAAAATTACAAATAAAGACGGTACT
>CAMPAL010000080.1 GCA_946631855.1 uncultured Treponema sp.
CCGCTGCTCAGAAAGAAAATTTAAATGCAGTAGTTGTTGCAACTGTTACAGATACAAACCGCCTTGTTATGAAATGGCGTGGAAAAACTATTGTTGATATTGGACGTGAATTCCTTGATGCTGCTGGTGCTCACCACGAAGCAAATGCTCTTATTGAACAGCCAGCTGCCCCAGAAAAATCACCACTTCTCAATCCTCTTGATTCTGTTGCCGCAGAACTTAATAAACCTGTTAAATGCGAAGGCTGTGTAAAAAATCATCTTACAGATGCATGGCTTGCAAATATGAATGATCTGGCATGTTGTTCTCAGCGTGGACTTGGTGAACGTTTTGATGGTTCAATCGGTTCGGCAACAGTCCTCTTCCCGTATGGTGGAAAATATCAGAACACTCCAGAAGCAGCTATGTCTGCAAAAATCCCTGTTGTTACCCCTCGCGAGACTTCAACTGTTTCTATGATGTCTTATGGTTTCGACCCTCGCGTTGGACAGTGGTCTCCATGGCATGGAGCAAAAACAGCAGTCCTTTCTTCACTTGCAAAAATAACTTGTATTGGTGGAAAGGCCCGCACAAGCCGTCTTTCATTCCAGGAATTCTTTGGTCGTGCTACATCAGAAAAACGCTGGGGATATCCAACTGCAGCCCTTTTAGGTTCAGTAGATGCTCAGATTGAATCAGGATGTGCTTCAATTGGTGGAAAAGATTCAATGTCTGGAACTTTCGAAAATATTGATGTTCCACACACCCTTGTAAGTTTTGCCGTAACTCACGATGAAGCAAAGAATGTTGTAAGCGGTTCATTCAAATCTGCCGGCAACAATATCTATATGGTTTCAGTTCCATATTCAGAAGTTCTTGCTCCAGATTTTGATACTTTCCTTTCAAACTCAGATGTGATTTACGATTTGAATCTGTCTGGAAAGATTTCTGCAATGTATCCGGTTGGTCCTGGTGGAATTGCAGAAGCAGTTACAAAAATGGCAATGGGAAATATGATTGGTGCAGAACTTTCTGTATCTTCTGTAAAAGAGCTTTTCCTCCCAACATACGGAAACATCATTATTGAAACAAAAGAAAATCTTGAAAATGCCGGATTTAAGGCAGGAACTCTTGTAAAACTTGGTAAAACAATTGATGAAAGAAATATTAAAGTTCTCAATGCAAAACTTGGCGATGTAGTTAACTCTTGTGTAACAATCAGCCTTGAAGATGCCTTGAAGACTTGGGAAGATAAACTTAAGGATGTATTCCCTCCTGTAAGTGGAGCTCCTTTACAGCCAGAACTTCCTGAATGGGCAAAAACAGAACACAAATCCCTTAGCGATTTGAAAAAAGCTCCTGCCTTTGTAGAAGCAAAATCTCATCCAAAAGTATTAATTCCAGTATTCCCTGGAACAAACTGTGAATTTGATATGGCACGTGCTTTCAATCTTGCTGGTGCTGATACAAAGATTCTGGTTTTGAGAAATAAAAATCCTGATATGCTCAAAGAAAGTCTTTCAGAACTCGAAAAAGAACTTAAAGATGCTCAGATTCTTGCCCTTGCTGGTGGATTCTCTGCTGGTGATGAACCAGATGGTTCTGCAAAATTCATTGCAAACGTTTTGAAGGCTGGAAACATCAGTGATGAAGTAATGAACCTTCTTAAGAAACGTAATGGTCTTGTACTTGGTATTTGTAATGGTTTCCAGGCACTTGTTAAGACTGGACTTGCTGTATACGGAGAAATTCGTGATATGGAAAGTGATATGCCAACTTTGACTTACAACAGAATCGGTCGTCATATTTCACGTATCGTAAGAACAAGAATTGTATCTGCTGCTTCTCCTTGGGCCCTTCACCCAAGCGTTGTAGACGGTCGCAATCACTTAATTGCAATCTCTCACGGTGAAGGTCGTTTTGTTGTAGATCCTGTTACTGCTGAAAAACTCTTCAAGAATGGACAGGTATTCAGTCAGTATGTTGATGAATTTGGTAAGCCTGCAATTGCTGAACCTGACAATCCAAACGGTTCTGCTTTTGCAATCGAAGGTATTACAAGCCCAGACGGTCATGTTCTTGGTAAAATGGGACACAATGAACGTGGAGTTGGAATGGAATTGAACGGTGCAAGCCTGGATCTTTTCAAGAACGTTGGAGGAAATCCTCTGGCAAATCCAAACGAATCAACCTGTGAAAATATTTTTGCAGCTGGTGTTTCTTACTTTACAAAATAAGCAGGGGTTTTTATGAAAGGTCTTATTAAATTAGTTTGTGCTGCTTTTCTCATGGCATGTTTTTTTACAGGCTGTGAAAAAGTTTCTTATGATGAATATGGTTGTTTTATAGAAGCAGATCAGGCATTAAAAGCTGCAAAGAAAAATAATCAGGAGCTTATGGTGATGATTATTATGCCTGGTGATGATGATTACAGTACTTTCTTTGTAGAAAATGTATTGAAATCTGATGAGTTTAAGTCAGAAATCCTTCCAAACTATGCAGTTTTGAACATGGATTTTTCACAGGCTTCCTTCCAGAAAACAGTCGTAGACACAAATTCCGATAAGGCCTCTCAAAAAGCTGCTGAAAAATATTCGCAGACAGTTCAGAACAATACAAAACTTGCAAGTCGTTTGAATGCAAGTTTTACACCATGTATTTATCTTCTGTCCGCAGATGAATATTATCTTTCTGAAATTTCAGAAAATACAGGCTTTTCTTTCGAAGATATTTCATATAAAACCTTTAAATCTTATATGGATGATATAGCTGATGATGTTGAAAATCTTAAAGGCTATATTAATGCTGCAAAAAAATCTTCTGGTCAGGAAAAAATAAAGGCTATTGATAATCTTTATGAAAATACACCTGTAATCTACAGACCAATCTTAAGCTCTTATATCGATCAGATGGTAAAACTTGACTCTAAGGATGAAAACGGACTTTTGAGTAAATATCTTTTTGCTCAGGCTGATGCAAAAGCAACTGAAGCATATATGAATAATGATATTCTTTCTGCATCAAATACTTATGCTGAGGTTTGTAAAAATGAAATGCTTTCAAACAGTCACAAACAGCAGGCCTACTACATGGCTGCATACATCCTTTTGATGCACAATTCCACAGATTATTCTACAGCTCTCAGTTATCTTAATTCTTCGATTCAGGCAGATCCAGAATCAGAAAGTGTAGAATTAATCCAGAATGTAGCAGATTATCTTGAAACTTTAATGGCAGCTCAGTCTGAGCCAGCTGGAGCAGAGTAGTAGTTTATGGACGATTTGCCCGCGTATTTATTAGTACTAATTCTTCTAGTCTTAATTACTCTTTCAATGCTTTTTTCCATTTCGGAAAGTTCTTTTCTTGGAATGAATAAATTAAGGCTTAGAATCCTTCGTAAAAATAAAGATAAGCGTGCTCTTAGGGCAGGAAAACTTCTAGACCGTAAAGAGCAGCTTATAAATACTCTTTTAGTTTCAAATGATTTAGTTAATATCGGCTTGTCATCAATTCTTACATCCCTTGCACTGGAAGCTTTTGGCGAAAGGGGAGTGGGAATTGCAACTTTAGCCGCCACAATCCTCCTCCTTATTTTTGGAGAAATTACACCAAAGACCATTTCTACCCGCTGTCCCGATAAAATCGCCTATGCATTATCACCTTTTGTCAGGATTGTTGTTTTTATAATGCATCCGGTGGTAAGGATTGTTACTTTTATTGCATCTTTAATACTCCGCCTTTTTGGAATTAAAACTAAAACTAAAAAACAGTCCTACACCGAAGAAGATATCAAAACCTTTTTTGATGTAAGTTCGGAACACGGAGTTATTGGAGAAGGTGAAAACCGCATGATGACCCAGGTTTTTAAGTTTTCCGACTTAGAGGCTCAGGATATTATGGTTCCCCGCACAAAAATCAGGGCGGTCAAAACCGATGCAACTTATAGGGATATTGTTGAACTTTCTCAGCGTCTGGGCTTTACCCGTTTTCCGGTTTATAAAAATTCAATTGATGATATTGTGGGCATTATTTATCTTAAAGACATGCTTGCCTACCGCGACCGTCAGTCTGAATTTGAAATTACAAAAGTTATGAGACCTCCTCTTTTTATTCTTGGAACAAAAAAAATGACATCGGTGCAGGAACTTTTGTTTGAAAATCATCAGTCTATGGCTATTGTAGTTGATGAATATTCTGGAACAGATGGTGTAGTAACAGAAAAAGATATTTCCCGCGAAATTTTTGCTCTGCCTGGAGATAACACCCTGCGCGGAAAAGTTTTTGATTTTGATGTAGTTGAAAATAAAAATGATTTTGAAATTAATGGATCAGTCCTCCTCCGCGACCTGCAGGAAGACCTTAGAATTGAACTTACTTCAAATATAAATGAAACTATCGGAGGCTGGTTCACCGAGCAGATAGACCGTATGCCAAAAGCTGGTGATCAGATTGAATATCAGGGCTGGCGTTTTAAAGTTGTAAAAATTCAGTCTCTCCGCATAGAAAGAATGCGTATCCAAAAACTTGCCTCAGAAGATGAAGCAGAGGAAGGTTCAGATGAATAATCTTCCTGTAATGATAATTTTGATTCTTCTGCTTGTCTGCATTGGATTTTTTACTTCTTCAGAAACCGCATATCTTTCTCTTTCAAAGATAAAACTTCGACGTATGCAGGAAGAAGGTAAAAAACATGCCTCCACCGTTGCAAAGCTTAAATCAAATATGGAAAGACTTCTTACAGTCGTCCTGGTTGGAACAAACTTTCTGAATTCTCTGGCATCAGCCCTTGCTACAGCCCTTGCAATAAATATTCTTGGAAGTAAAGGTTCGGCTCTTGCTCCTTTTGTTGCTTCTTTCTTTATTTCCACCTTTGGACAGATTGTTCCAAAAACTGCGGCAGGCCTTAATCCCGAAAAATTCACCTGTTTTTCGGCCCTTCCGCTTTTGTGGCTTGAAAGACTTTTCTTCCCGATTGTATGGTTCTTTTCAAAACTTTCTCATCTTGCAGTTGTTCTGGTTGAAAAAATCATAAAGCCGGCAGGTTCAATTGTCACAGAAGAAGAACTTAAAACTCTGATTGATGTAGGTTCAAATGAAGGTACAATCCAGAAGGATGAAAGTTATCTTCTCAATAAAATCATCAAATTTAATGACTTGCAGATTGATGATGTAATGAAGCATCGTTCTGTAGTAAGTATGATTGATCAGAATGCAAGTTATGAAGAAGTTGTAAATCAGTTTCTGGAATCTGGCTTTTCAACCCTTACCGTTTATTCTGGCAGCCGTGAAAATGTAGTTGGCGTTCTAAATTACAAAAAAATAATGTTTGGTTCTGAAGAAAAAGATACAGGTCCGGGGTTTGCAAAACGAAATATGACTGATGTTCTTTTTATTCCAGGCACTCTGACAGTTTTCGAAGTTCTTCAGAAATTCCGTTATGACGAACATAAATTTGCAGTCGTTCTGGACGAACAGGGCCAGACCGACGGAATTATCACCATGGAAGATATTATGAAGGTCGTTTTTGGTCATATGACCGATGAAAACACCTACGATGATAAGGCCCCTGAAGATAAAATCCAGCTTGTTTCTTTAAATACCTTCATTGTTCCGGGTGATATGAAAATTGATGATGTGAATGAAATTCTTGGATTAAACCTTGAATCAGAAGAAATGAACACCATTGGTGGATGGATGCTCGAACAGTTTGGTTATCTTCCAAATGCGGGAAATGTTGTTATTAAAGAAAAGAATGTTTACACCGCCGAAGAGGTCGAACAGAGAAGAATTTCAAGCGTTCGTATTAAAAAATCCACTTAAGACCAAAAGTTAAGTCCCAGCAGTTTGCCGCACATGCCGATTTTGAACTAGCCAGACTTTTATTTTTCATGCTCTTGGAAGTGTCTGTGTAGGTAATGCCTTTCATTTCTGTCTGAAGAACATAATTAAATTCTGCATCAAACCAGAGACTTTCCCAGATATTAAAAGAAACAGAAGTTCCAAAACGCCATTCGTTAAAAAATCCTTTGATTTGGTCCTGGAAAAAAGTTCCTGTTGTTCCTGAAGAAGAATTGTGGTGAAAATCTAAAGATTGAACTGAAGTAAAAGGGCTTGTACTGGCATATGCTGAAAGCATGAGTCTATTAAAAAAAGTATAACCTGCTTCAAGTCCTAAAATTGCATTAAAAGTGTATCTGTTGTAATCAATTCCATATAAAGATTCATAATAAACTGCATTTGGAGAATCGTAAGAGCAGGGAATGGAATTTCCGTACCAGCCCTTTCCATTTCTTCCCGAAAACTTAATCACTTCATAATCTGCCGCAATATAAGGATTAAGCATAAGTTCTGCTATAGGATTAATTTTTGCTTTAATTTTCAGGTTCATTACGGTGCCGGAATTGATTGTATTCTGGCTTATAGATTTATCCGTACACATGGAAGTGTCGTTATAATAGTAATAATAGTTTGGAGAAGTTCCGGTTCTTGTGTAATTTTGCCAGTCATAATCTTCCATAGTTCCAGAATCTTTTGAAAGACAGGCAGTAACTTCCGCAATAATGCTTAAATATTTCCAGTCAAGGCTGGCACGTCCACCAAGGTAAGAAAGATTTGTAAGATTCCAGTCAAGTTCACTCATTTTTACATAAGACTGACTGTTCTGGTCAAATGCTTTTACATATTCAAATAATCTTCCGTTTTTCAAACAGTAAACTGGTTCAATCGACAGATTAAAATCATAAATCTGAGAAAAAATTGAAACAGAGGATAAAAGAATAAAAAGTGAAAGAATCAGTTTTTTCATATATATAGATTTTCGGAATTTCTTTATTCAGCAAGAGGATTTACACCAAAAATTTTTTCTAACTGCTTTCTGGTTGCATCCATATCTTTCGGATAATCTGCCGTAAAAGAAACTTTTTGGCCACTTACCGGGTGGTTCAACTCAATTTTGTAGGCATGAAGAGCAAGACGGCTCAGTAAAGGTCTTTCTTCATATTCATCACCATTCCACTTCTTTTTAATTTCACTTAAACGAACAGGTTTCTGGTTTCCGCTGTACAAAGGATCGCAGACAATAGAAAGTCCATTTGCCGCAAGATGCACACGAATCTGATGGGTACGTCCTGTTTTAGGATGACATTCAATCCAGGAGTAAGGTCCGCAGTTTCCAATCAAATGAAAGTCAGTTTCAGAAGGTTTTCCGTATTTATTGCTTACGACTGTTCTGTGGCGGGCATCTCCATCCGGCTGAAGTTTCAAATCAACATGCAAATCTTCCCACATAGGATGTCCATACACCAGTGCATGGTAAGTCTTAGAAACCTGTCTGTTTTCAAACTGCATAGAAAGATTTCTCTGGGCTTCAGGAGTTCTGGCATAAATAATTAAACCAGATGTGTCTTTATCAATTCTGTGAACTGCGTAAAGTTTTCCAAATTCCTTCTCCGCCAGAAGATCCAGTCTTGGAGCGTCAGGATTGTATCGGTCTGCGGCAATTAAAATTCCGCTGCGTTTATTCAAAACAACAATGCTGTCATCAGAAAAGACAACTTTATAATCTAAGTTCTTACTAGCCATATCATGCTATTTTACCAAAAAGTTGCCCTTTCTTCTACATTTGCATTTTCTGCTTTTTATCTTGTGCCTTCTCTTGAACCGTTGTTCGAAACAGAACCCACACTGCTTACATAAGATGATGTGGTAAAACTGCTTCCTGCACTTCCAGTTGAACTCAGACTTATAGAATCATAATACATGCCGTAGAAGGAACTTCCGCTTGCAGAAACTCCGTTCCTTACTGTATAAGTGCTGTTTCCGTTTAAGGCTGGGGTAGAAATGATTATGCTCGAAAATGATGATGGAATTGTGTAGGCAAACACCGCGTTTCCGGAAGAATCACAAATGGCAAAAGTTTTATTTGCCGTAAAGGCAGAAGAAGAACCTTCTATACAGTATTGGCTACAGTAAGATTCTGTGAGTGGTGAATAATTGTTTGTTCCAATTCCAACAACATATCCTCCTGTAATAGCAAACAGATTCGAATCGCAGTCAAAAGCACATTCAGGAGTTGAAGTTCCTCTGGCAACAATATATCCGCCCGAAATTTCAATTCCGCCAGTTCCGTTTGCATCAATTGCATCATTTTTAGAACTGTATGCATAAATCCTACCGCCCGCAATTTTGATTGCCCCACCGGCGTTTATAGCATCGTCTGTAGTTGTTAAAGAAAGATTTCCATTGTTTATTAAAATATTTCCCTTTGCTTCAATACCTTCTGGAGAACAGCTTGCTCCCGAAGCATATTCGTAAGGAGTTCCAGTAGTGGTTATATTAATAGTTCCCCCGTTTATAGTCACAAAAGGATTAGGAACACTATAAGTTGTTGCAGAAAGTAAATTGTTCAGCAGCAAAGAAGTGTTTACATCATCATCTGTATAAGAGCCGATACAAGTTTCAGATGATTTCCAGTGGGCCGTAATTCCCTTTGCCACCGTAGTGATATTCAAAGTTCCCCCGTTAATTATAATAAATCCTGCACCCTTGTTGTAATAAACTGTGGAATCATCACTATCTGCATCTTCTCCATCGACCCGAATGCCTGCACTTTCATCATCAGTTACATTTCCGTTTCCATTAAGGGTGATAGAGCCAGCGTCAACAAAAGCGGCCGAAACCGTTCGAATACAATCGCGCCCATAATTTCCAACCGTAACATTCAGAGTGATATCAGCAATTCGTACATAATCTCTTGCATAAATTCCGTGTTTGTAACCAGCATTTACTACAGTAAGACTTCCTCCAGTGGTGGAAGAACTTTCGCCGGTAAAAATCAAAGCTCCTTTTGTATAAAGAGAACCTTTTTTAGAATCATACATTGTATCAGTCTGATTAAGCAGGCGGGAATCTGTAAGAGTAGAACTTGTTCCAGCAGGAACTACAATAAATGTTCTGAGAGGGGAGGTGAATCGCAAAGCAGGCCCAGCACTTGTTGAAGTAATATTCAGATTGTTCAGAACTACTGCGGCATCAGCATTTTTGTTTTTGATAGTTAAAGTTCCGCTGATTGTCCCAGAAAGTACATATTTTATCTTACTGCTTCCTTTATATTGAATTGTAAAACCTTCTGCACTTTCATCATCCTCAGAATTTGCAGTGAGTGATATTGTCACGGCCTTTCCGCCAACACTTCCAATTTCTGCACCATCAGAGCTAGCCGTTACTGCAGAAGAGCCGGAAATATAAGCAGTGGCAGAACTTCCGCTAAAAGTGATTGTAACAGTCTGGTCAGCTGTAAAATTTTCGTACAAATCATCACTTACACTTCCAGTAATATTCTGACCTGTAAAATCCGCCTGAGTCGTGTTTGTTGTAGTGGGATTTGTTCTGCTTGAATTTGTGGTGGTGGAAGAAATTCCCGTTAGATTTGAACATGAAAAAAGAACAAAACTACAAATAATTAAAATAGAAATTTTTAAAATGAATAATTTGTTTTTAGTCATAATCTGATCCTTATAAACTCTGCGTTAGCAGCGATGCAGGGAGGCATCGAATCGCAGTTTTGCCGACGGCAAAATCTGCATGTGATAAAAAGTACACGGAAGTACTTTTTATCACGCCTCCTTCTTAATAAAGTTTATAAAATAATAAGTCAGATTTTTACTTAAGGTTTCACTTATAACAAAGTTCTAATTTTTTTAACAAATTTTTATAAAGCCCATTTTGAAGAAATTTAGCTTAAAAAAGATGATAAAGATAATTATCTTTCTATATATAAATAGTTTTATAAACACTTTTTTAAGGTTTAATCGGGCTAAACATTTTCTTAAAAATAAGGTTACAAAAAAAGTTAAAAAAAACTTGACGGCGTGACTAACGCGTGTTAACATTAAATAAAAAAGTGACTTCACGTAAAGGTCGTTGATCTGTGAGGTCAGTAAAAAAAAAGGAGGATTTTTTCATATGAAAAAAATCGTAATGGGAGCTGCTGCATTGCTTTGTGCAGCTTCAATGTTCGCAGTAGACTTTGCTGCAACTGTAAAATTGGCAGGGGACATCGCTGGTGGTGCTGTAACAGAAGCTACAAACGATGCTACCTATATTTGGAAATTAAATTCTAACGATCAGAAAGATGCTGATGCATTGAAACTTTCTGTAAGTGGAGATCAGGCTGGAGCTAGCTTCCAGTTCTGGTATAAGTATACTGGTGGAGCTGCTCCAACAGCTGCAACAACACTTAGTGGAACAACTTATACTACAGCTATCACAACAAACTCAATGATCCAGGCTCGTTCAACATCTATCTGGGTTAAACCAATTGACCAGTTGAAGATCACTATTGGTGATGTTTCTTGTGGTACATTCTCAAACAAACTTGACTACTGGAAAGATCCTGTAGGAAATGACCACACAAGAGCTTCTGCATGGACTCTCGGATACTCTTCATATGCAACTGTAGAAGGTGCTGGTATTGCTGCTGAATTAACACCAATCGAAGGTCTTACAGTAGTAGCTGGTATCGCTGCTGGTGCAGATACAAACTTCATTACATTCACAGAAAATGTTTCACAGGCTACTGTAAAAGCTTACGGTGCATCTGTAATGTATAACCTCTCAGCTGCAGCTGGTCTTCCAGTAAATATCGGTGTATCTTGGCGTGATGCTGGTACAGATGCTGAAAAAGTTTTGGCTATCGGTGCTGATTATGGTAACGCTTATGCTGATGGTTTCTATGGTATGCTCAATGCTCGTATGCTCTTCCAGAGAGACATCTGGTGGGGAACAAGCTTGTCTGCAAGTGGAAAAGACTATAAATTAACAGGTATCGCATTCGATAACTTCTTCCAGTACAAAGCTGGAGCTATGACAATCGCTTTGCGTGCTCCATTCGTTCTCCGTGGTCTCGCTGGAGAAACAGGTGCTCATGTTAAACTTGATGCTTCTAACGACCCATCATATATGTACTGGTCACTTAAGTTCTCTTATGCTCTTGACGGACTTACAGTATACGTAGCTGCT
>CAMPAL010000081.1 GCA_946631855.1 uncultured Treponema sp.
TACTGTCTTTTTTAGGGAAGAACAAACTTCCGTAAATTTCACACTTAATACGGACAGCCTTTCTTTTTTGAGTTCGAATGAGATTTGAAGAATGTTTTAGATATAAGGCAGATTTTCCAATGAAAAGTCCCTGCTGCATAACAACTGTATCGAATACATAGCGGGCATCGCCTTTTCGCCAGAGATATACGCTTATTGTTTTGCCAACCCATTCTTCTCCAGGAACAGGAATAAGATTTTTCTGTTTTGGAATGCTTATTACAATCTGATTTCCATTGTTTACAATTTCTGAGGCAAAAACGCCTTTTCCTGGAAGAATTATTCTGAGTTTTTGTCCTTTTTCAAGAGAATATGTTGTTGTAAGGCCTTTTTTATCATCAGATTCATTTTGAATTTTTGTTCTGTAATCAAAAAGTTTTGACAGAATGGCCTGTGTTCTTGGTGATTTATCTGTTCCTTCTGCAGCTGCCTGATTTGTAATTTGAGACATACATTTAGTTAATGAAGGCAGAGAAAAGAATAAAGATGTTGGCTGTTCAAGTTCACAAATTTGAGCAACATTCCATAAAAGAATGATATCAGGAATATTAAAACCGGCATCAAGACCGTTTATAAAGAATTGAATTTTAGATTTGAAAACGGAATACAGGCTTGCGAGCCCAAGAAGAATTAAACTTATTATTATTATTGCGACTAGAGTGTACAAGTTTACCTCTTTTTTACTATAATAAATATAACATATTCTGCAATGAAAAAACATACTTTATTTGTTGATATCATTACATTTTCGATAATATTTCTCTTTTTTTTATTACCGCCTTTTTTTACGGAAAGACTTTCTGATGCTTCAGATATATTTTCGGCATGGAACTTTCCTTTAGGCCAGTTTATTCTTTTTCTTTTAGCCCTTTTTTTGTACTTTTTTTATTTTGAAAGACAGAAAAAAAATGTAATCTTTTTTCCTGTTATAATGACAACCAGTCTTTTGTTTTGTGTTGCCTTATTTATAAAATTTTTATCCCTGCTATTGGTTACAGAAAATGCTTATAAAATCACACTTCCCGATTCCTTTATTTCCTGGATTTTCTGTCTCTTAAATTTTTCATTTGCGGCATTTTACGAAGAAGTTGTTTATAGGTTTTATTTTCCCGATCAGCTCATTTCTTTCTTGTCATTAAAAATCAAATGGAAGTATATGGGAATTTTATGTGAAGTTATATCCTGTCTGGTATTTGCCCTGGCCCACCTGTATCTTGGTGTTTTTTCCGTTATAAATGCAGTTTTTGGCCATATAATTCTTAGGGTGTGTTATAAAAAAACTGGTTTAATCTGGACAGGCTTTGTTTCTCATTTTATTTATAATGTGATTTCTTTAATTTTATTGTAGGTCCAGCTGCTTATAGAGGCCCAGTAGCTTTTTGAACTTTTATCAGGATTTATATAGCGTGTCTCTACTGCAAAATCAGTTTCTTTATCTGTTGGAAAAATATTTATGATTATTTGTGATTTATTTCCAATTTCTATGTTCAGGCTGTAGTCAGGGCTTGCATTTTCTGATACGAAATTGTTTGGGATAATTCCGCCTGTTCTTAATTCCAGAAGTTTGTCTATATCAGAAATTGAAGAGCTTCTACCCTTGCTGTAGGTTTTTGTACTCTGTATATCTGATTTTGTGATTTTGCCAAGAATCTGCTGTGAAATTAAAAATGGTTCTGTCCAGCTCTGAAGGTTACTTGAAAGATAAAGGTCCATATCATTGTTAATTTCATAAACTCTTGTATTTTTATCTGTCATTATGTAACGGCCGGTAAGTGAAAAATCCTGATTTCCAAAGGTCAGATCATGAAAACCGTCAGAAAAGTAATATTTCAGGTGGAAAGCATTAGAATCTGAAAGACCAAAAGCAGAATTTTCGTAAATTTTGTCTGATAATTTATACATATTACGAACTTTTATTAATTCATTAATCATTTTTTCAACTTTTGCAGAGTCAGCAGGACTGAAAAACAGGTCTTTTTGAGAAACTTCCCACCAGGCATTTTTACCATCATTTATTTTTTTGAGGCTGATATTCCCATTTATGTTGTATAAATCTATCTGATAAATACTTTCTTTGTACTTTGTATTTATCATTGAAGATTTAATGTACTCTCTTTTATCTTTTGTAAGAGAACTTTTTACAAAAGACAGAAGATATAAAATTAAAAGAAGAAAAACTGATATATAAAGAACCTTATCTTTTTTTGCTGACATTTATCAGAACTCCTGAAATTATTATTAATAAAGGTATTAAAACAAATAAAACCAGATAAGTAATCAATTGATATCTTACCAGCTGCATAATATCTGAAACTTTATATAAAGATGTATCTCTTACAGATTTACTGTTTAGTATGGCAAGTTCCTCCTCCCCGTTGAGTTTTAACAGAGAAGTTGTAAGAAAATCAAAATTGCGATAATCCCCGTAATCACCACCAATGTAACCAGTCATTAGGGAATGTACAAAATACTGGTCTGGAATAACAATTATGCGGGAATCTTGACTTGTAAGGGAATTGTATAAACCTTCCAGAGGGCCTGTAATTTCAGCAGAAAGAATCTGACTCTTTTTTTCAAAATTTGAGATGTTTAAGCTTTCCAGCACAAAAGGATTAGTTTCAATAAGTTTGTCCGGGCTGTTTTTATCTATATCAATTGCAAAAGACATTTGACTTGAATAAAGATATGGTTTTGCTTTTGAATCATCTGTAATTTCAAGCGGACTTGGCCAGAAGATGGTGATTTGTTCTTTTGTATTTGTTTGAGGTAAAAGGCTGACCCAGAGAGGATAATTGATTACTTTAGTTTCAGTCTGATCATCACTATACATTGTAATTCTGGCATTAGAAATATCACCTGCAATTTTCTCAGAAAAATAAATTCCCCAGTTTTCAAGCATTTCAATCAGATTTGTTTTTTTATTTGCAGTAAGAATCCAGTTATCTTCTATGTCTATGCTGTAAGGACTGATACAGAAGAAGGCATTTCCTTTATTTGTAAGAATGTAATTTTCTATGGCAATTGCATTTTCAATATTAATCTGACTGTCACCAATTACTAAAAGAGGTCCTGAAGCGAGTTCAAGATTTGTTGTAAATGCAGGATCTTCAATGTATAAAGGATTACAGATAAAGCCCTGGGAATTTAGCCATGGAATGATATAACTGTAGTCTTCAGAAAGCTTCATTCCGTTTCCAATAATTATATTTACAGTTCTTGCTTTTGCTGTTAAAAGATGTTTTATTCTGCCGTCCAGATCGTATTCCAGACTGTTTGAACTCATTATAAAAGGAATTGTTTCTGCGTTTCCCTGATATTCAATTACTATTGCAGAATAAACATTTATATATTCGGTGGATGTATTTTTTATGCTTCTCATCTGCTGGGAAGTAATTCCATAGTTTTCAAGTAAAGTTTTTACAGAAGAATCTTTATCAGGATCTTTTATGATTAAAGAGATGTTTTTGTTTTGAGAAGTATATTCCGAAAGAAAATCACTTACATCTCTAACCTGAGGGTACAGGCGTGAAAGTGAGGAGGATTTATAATAGGTGATTTTTACAGGCTCTCTTGCATTCTTTAAGAGGTCTTTTGTGTATTTAGAAATTGAATATGTTTTATTTTGTGAAAAATCAATTCTGAAATACCAGCGGTTTCCGTTTAAGAGAATCAGGATTATCAGTAAAAATTCTGCAAAATAACTTAAAGCTTTAGGTTTTGAAAAGATTTTTCCAGCTTTGATTTTAAGTACAAAGTCTGAAAGAAGAAGAAAAAGCAGGCTTACTGATAAAAGATATGTGATATCCCTGCTGTCAAAAATGCCCTTTCCGGCTGCATCAAAATGCCAGGCAAAACTTAGCATTTTAAAAATAGAAACAAAGAATGGTGGAAGGTTTACATAGAGAGCGAACAGATGTGCAGAGTTAAAAACTGCAAGAATGAGGGCTGAAATTAAAAAACTCAAAACTGCCCTGTTTATCAGCTTTTCAATAAATGTGCATACTGAAATTATTGCTGCTCCATAAAAGAAAAGACAGATTAAGGAAGTAAAAACCTGACCACCATCTATTGTTCCGTACAGATTAACAAAGAAAATTGCTGGCAGCTGGAGGATTAAAATTGTTGTATAAAGTGATAATCTGACAAGAAAATTTATACAGATTTTTTCAATGTTTTTAAGAGGAATGAAGGAATCATAAATTGAGTAGGAATGTCTGTAAGATAAAGCAGGAATTGCAATTATACAGATGTATGGAAAGGCAGAAAAAAAGAGTAAAAGATCGCTGCTTCCATTGCCTGTAAAAAACTGCTGCCTTATGTAATAATTTGCAGCCAGAAAAATGTTAATCAGAATGGCAAGGATATAAAAAGACGGACCTTTTAAACTGTTGAGGAAACTGTATTTGAAAAATGCTTTTTTATTATCTGTCATATTTTATCTTTTTATCTGTCACTTGTTGAAGTAAGTTTTAAAAAGGCTTCCTCCAGTGTTTTAGAGTCTGTATTTTTTATAATTTCAGCTTCACTACCCTGACCGACAATTTCTCCTTCATTCAGAATATAAAGATTTGTGCACAGGGAATAAATTTCCTGAAGGATATGGGTAGACATTAATATTGCCTTGTCTTTTGAAAGCTTTTGGATAAGAGTTCTCATCTGTATTATTTGTGCTGGATCTAATCCGCTTACAGGTTCGTCTAAAATTAAGTTTGGAGGATTAAAAATTAAGGCCTGTGCAAAAGAAACTCTTTGTTTCTGCCCTTTTGAAAGACTTTTGATTTTTTTTGATAAAAACTTTTCAAGGCTGCAGTCTTTTACAACTCTGTTTAATTCTCTTTCAATGATATCATCTGGAATTGAATGAGTTTTTCCTGCATATAATAAAAAGTTTTTAACTGTCATTTCTGGTGGAAGACAGGGAATTTCTGGAACATAACCAATAAGACTCATTGCACTTTCAGGCTTTTCTTCAAGATCAAGAAAGGCATCCTTGTTATCACTTACAAGAATTTTTCCCTGACTCGCATAATGGAAACCGCAGATAGCTTTCATGATTGTTGTTTTTCCTGAACCGTTTGGGCCAATTAAACCTGTTATAGAGCCCTTTTCTACTTTCAGGTTGATATTTTTTACCGAGAAATCATCTTTTTTTGAAGAATAATGTTTGTAAAAATCTGTTAATTCAATCATTTATTTTTATCAATTTCAGAAATTACTTAATCAATGTAAGGAATTTCAATGTGCATACGGTCATGAGAAAGTTCTGCTTTTGGCCAGATGGACTGGGCTTCTTCAAGAAGAATGTGTAATTCTTTATCAGTGTAACGTGGACTGTAATGAATTAAAACCATTCGTCTTACATCAGCTTCTTTTGCAATTGTTGCAGCCTGTTTTGCAGTCATGTGTTTTTTTTCTTTTGCCTGATCTATAAGTGCATCTTCAAACATGCCTTCGCAAACCAGAAAATCTGAACCACGAACCTCATCAATAATAGAAGGTTTGAAAAGTGTATCGGTTACAAAAGAAAACTTTCTTCCGCTTCGTTTTTTTCCAAGAACTTGTTCTGGTTTTATAGTCTGACCTTCTTCGTTCTGGACTTCAAAACCATTCTGCAGCTGAGACCAGAGAGGACCAACAGGAACCTTTAATTCCCTTGCTTTTTCAGGATTAAATTCTCCAGGTCTGTCCATTTCTTCAAGAGTATAGCCTACGCAGGTTTTTGTATGATCGAGAGGAAATGCTCTGACGTAATAATCTTTTCCAGAATGAACTACGCAGGGTGCTGTAATTTCTTTTACGATTATTGGATAATTTATGTACATATCCAGAACTCTTCTGCTGGTTTCTATGTATTCTTTGATTTTTGGAGGACCATAAATGTACAAAGGTTCTGTACGGTCAACCTGTGATGAAAGCATGAGAATTCCAGGAAGGCCTGTTATATGATCTGCATGGGTGTGTGAAATAAAAATGGCATCAATTTTTTTCCATTTGAGATTAAGCCTTCTTAAGCTGACCTGAGTACCTTCTCCTCCATCAAATAAAAATAAATCACCATCACGACGAAGTAAAACTGAAGTAAGGTGTCGGTAAGGTAATGGCATCATTCCGCCACAGCCAAGAATAAAAGCTTCCATGTTCATAGTAAGTTGAATATAACAGAAAAAAAGGAAAGTTTAAATACAGGTCGATATCTGGCTTTCCAGTCTTTTTATGTAGATATTGTAAAAGATGACATTCGCTATAAAGGTTAAAATCCAGCTTATAGGATATGATAAAAAGATTGTTACTGGCAGATGGAATTTTGGAATCATAAAGATTGAAAAGAGCCAGATAATTCTGAAAAGACAGGCCCCTAAAAGTGATGAAACTACCGGCATCAATGAATGGCCAATTCCCCGGATGATGTTTGAAAGTCCATCCATCATACCGCAGAGAAAATAGGTTGTAAAAATGACTTTAGCTCTAATCATTCCGGCTTCAATAACCTGAGGACTTTTTGTATAAATTGAAAGCAGGTTTCTTGCAAAAATAAGGAATATTGAACTTAAAACAGCCCCAATTCCAATGATTGAAAACTGAGAAATCCATACTAATTTGCGGATTCTTTTTATTTTTTTTGCACCCAGGTTTTGTGAGCAGAAAGTCAGGGAGCCTTGTGAAAAACCATTCATAGAGGTGTAAACAAAACCTTCCAGATTACAGCAGGCTGAATTTCCCGCAATTAAGGTTTCTCCGAATGAATTTACTGAGGATTGAATGATTACGTTGGAGAAGGAAAACATTATTCCCTGAAAGCCAGCTGGAAGTCCTATTTTTATAATTTTAATCAGAATTGGAACGTTGATTTTTAATCTTTTAAATTCCAGATGGAAGGAATCTTTTTCGAGTATTAAGATTAAAATTACGAGAAGAGCTGAAATTGTCTGAGAAATAACTGTAGCAAAAGCTACTCCTGCTACTCCCATGTTGAAACAGATTACAAAAAGAAGATTTAAAAGAACATTTATAAGGCCTGCCATAAAAAGTATATACAGAGGTCTTTTTGTATCTCCTTTAGCTCTTAAAAGTGCACTTCCAAAATTGTAAATCATGGTAGAAGTGATTCCGCCAAAATATATTTTCAGATAAAGAGTTGCTAAATCTAAAACTTCGCCGGGAGCCTTCATCAGGAGGAGAATGTATTTTGAACCAATAATTCCAACCCCAGTTAGCAGTATTCCGCTAATTATTGAAAGAAGAATTGATGTGTGAACAGTATCTTTGAGTTCTTTTGTTTTGCCTGCTCCATAATAATTTGCAGCTACAACACTAGAACCAATTGAAAGGCCTGTAAAAAGATTTATCAGCAGATTGATTAAGGAGCCGGTGGAACCAACTGCAGCCAGAGACTTATCACCTGCAAAGCGGCCTACAACGACAATATCTGCAGCATTAAATAGTAACTGTAATACACTTGAAAAGATTAATGGAATTGAAAACTGAAGGAGTTTTAGAAAAATTGGACCTTCAGTCATATTTATCTGATTTGTACGAGCCATTTAAATTATGTCCATCATATCCTTAAAGAAATGATTTTCAACTTTTGCAGTATTTAAAAATTCACCTACAGAATCGTATTTTTTTTCTTCATAAAGCTGTCCAAAATGAATTGTTGTATGTCCATCCGAAGCTTTTTCAAAAGTCATATTGTAAGTCTTATCTTTATAAATAAATTCAAAAGATTTTCTTGTTTCTACTACAAAATAAAATTCTTCTTTAGTCATCAGCAATATTTTATTGAATTGTGTCAGCTTAGCAAATAGTATGTTATAATTATTTTATGAAAAAAATTGAAGAAACAGCAAAAAAAATCAGTCAGTCTGTAAGTCAGGTTTTTAAGGGACAGACTGAAATTTTAGATATGATTTTAGCAGGCCTTTTTGCAGGAGGTCATGTTTTACTTGAAGATGTACCGGGAACAGGAAAAACTGTTCTTGCAAAGGCTCTGGCAAAAGCTTCTGGTTTAGATTTTTCCAGAATACAGTGTACTCCAGATTTAATGCCTTCAGATGTTACGGGAAGTTCTGTCTGGCTTCCTTCAAAACAGGAATTTGAATTCCGTCCGGGGCCTGTAATGACCTCTATTTTGCTGGTGGATGAATTGAACCGTGCAACTCCAAGAACCCAGTCTGCCCTGCTTGAATGTATGGCAGAAAATCAGGTTAGTGTTGACGGGAAAAAACATATTCTTGAAAAACCATTTTTTGTAATTGCAACAGAAAATCCTGTAGAATCAGAAGGAACTTTTCCTTTGCCGGAAGCTCAGAAGGATCGTTTTATGCTCTGTTTATCTTTGGGCTATCCTTCAGAGGCTGACGAGGCAAGAATAATTACCGCCCAGAGAGGAATGGTTCATCCTGTTGAAAATGTTGAAACAGTTTCAAATAAAGAAGAAATACTTTTATGTATGGAAGAAGCTTCTCAAATTCATGTAGAAGACAGTCTTCTTGCATATCTTATAAGTCTTTCAAAAGCTACCAGAACAGATTCCAGACTTTCGGCAGGTGTTTCTCCCCGCGGTTCAATTGCCCTTTATAAAGCTAGTCAGGCATATGCTGCTGTAAAAGGACGTTCTTATGTTATTCCAGAAGATATAAAAGGTCTTGCTCCTTATGTATTCAGAAAAAGAATAATTTTAAGTAATGAATCTGTTATAAAAGGTTATACTGCAGAAAATATTATTGAAGAAATGATAGAATCAATTCCTCTTCCAAGTTTCAAGGCTCATTCATAAAAGTATGATAAAACCTGCGGCTTATCTTCCTTTAGCTTTAGTTTTTTCTCTTATTTTGTATATTTTGATACCGGTTTTTCTGGTTCAGATGATTTGTGCCGGATATTGTTTTATAGTCCTCATATCTTTTGTTTATATAAAAATTCTGGAAAGAAATCTAAAAATTGAAAGAAGAGTTACTAAATTAAAACTGAGTTGTAAAGAAAAAACTGAAATTACTTTTTCAATAAAAAATTATTCCCGACTTCCTGTATTTACCTGTTATTATTTTGATCAGGCCCCCTACTTTTTTATTTATAATGATAAAAATCAGGATTTAATTTCATTAAGGCCCAGGGAAGTCCGTCAGATTTCTTATGCTGTATCTGCACAGGAAAGAGGTCTTTACTATATTGGTCCTGTAAAAATTCAGACTGCAGATCCTTTTGGGCTTTTTACCCTGAATTTCGAGGTTGAAGCAAAACTGGAAGTTACAGTAAGGCCTGCAAGAATAAAACTCCAGACAGAAATTTTTCCTGGCATTCCTCAGGGAAATCAGAAAATTAAAAATCCTGTTTTTGAAGATGTAACCATGCGGCGTTCTATAAGAGAATATAAAAATGGTGATGAGATAAAAAGGATAAATTACAGGGCAAGTGCAAAATTTCAGAAACTTTTTACAAATCAATACGAAGATTCTTATGATGTTCCTGTTTTTGTATTTTTAAATCTGGCAGAAGAAGATTATTCAATTAGAAACCGTCCCTATTACACAGAAAAAGCTATAGAAATTGCTGCAAATATTGTTGAACATGCCAGAAAGTTAAAGCTGGCCTGTGGATTTGCAGCCTATGCAGAAAACTTTCCATTCCTTCCACCAAAACAAAATCAGTGGGATTATATTCTGGATTTGTTGTCGGTAATTAAAATTGAAGGTGGAAAACTTGAGTTTAATCCTGCAAAAAAATATAAAAATCAACTTCCAGTTTCCTGTTTATATTTTGAAGTTGGTCCTTCCGTTGTTGATTATTATTTTGCCAAAGTTGAAGCAGATATTGAAGATATTTCTACAAGTAAACTGGGGGCTTTGAAAAAACTATGAAAGAAAATGCCACAAAAGTTTTAGAAAGAATTATAGTTTTCTCCACCATTACTTCGTTTATCCTTTCAGCCATGCTCATTTTCAGTTCAATTATAGATGCAAATTCTAAAATTGAAGAAAATTACATTTCGCTTTTTACCTGTGTTCTCACCTTGATTTCAGGATTTGTTTATGTTCTTGCTCTCCAGATTTTTGTAAATGAAAAAACAAAGTTTGGGTCTCATATCATTTTTCTGGTTTTTTATATAATTTTTGAACTTTTTATCAGTTTTATCTGTGGGGCTTATAATGCCCCTTATGTTTTAATTCCTGTTACGATTGTTCATTATCTTCTGGAAGCTTTTTTGAATGAAATCTTTGTTTTTCATGATTATTTTATTTTTGAAAATGGAGAAAGGCATGGAAAAGAGCTGATAGAATATCTTTTTCATAATAATTTTGCAGCTTCCGATTTTGCCTTAAGGAGAAAAAAAGTTCAGGGCTATCTTTTTCTTATAAGTTTTGTAATGATAGTTCTGATAATCCTGGCTTATATAATTGGGAACGGACTGACTCTGATAAATTCTCTTTTAGTTTTGATATTTTATTTCTTTATTTTTATAAATTTCTGGATTCTTGGATATTTTAACAGGGAATCTTATTATGCCTTTTTAGGATTTAATGATATTTCTCAGGAATTAAAATCAAACTTTAAGTACTGTCTTTTATTTTTCCTGATTGCAGGTCTTTTTGGCTTTCTGGTTTCTTCTAATAAGGCTATAATTAAGATTGATAAAGTCGCAGAAAAAACAGAAAAAGTATATTACGATTTTTCAGAACCAGAATATACTGCTCCAGAATATGATTTTAATTTCGATATTGGTCTTATTATAAACATATTTGAAGTTGAATGTATCAATGGTGAATTTAATGGGAAGGGAATGAAACATCAAATCTTCTAAAATAATGACCCCCTCATAA
>CAMPAL010000082.1 GCA_946631855.1 uncultured Treponema sp.
ATTGATCTATGGAATCTAATCGTCTCCTTCTTTCAGAGCTTTCTGGATTTTTGAAACCGCTTTTTTTGATTCCTTGTATTTTTGCAAAGCAACTTCAAGTGCAGCTTCTGACTCTCTGGCCAGAGCTTCCGCCTTTGCAATTTCTTCAGATTCAGAACCGCCACCTCCCTGAGAAGTAGAATCCCCACTTCCAGCAGAAGACGATGAATCAGATGATGAACTTGAAGAATCTGACCCCGAACTAGAACCTGAATCACTATTACCAGGAACATAATAATGATAATGAGACCCATCGCTCGTAATCTGTTCTTTCACCTCTGAGAACATTGGTGCCAATAACGACAAAATTGATATACATAAAATTATTTTTTTATTCAAAACTTCTCCTTAAGTTATTCAGCATATAAAAGTCAGTAAGCTTAAAATGCCTTATAAAACAATTTCCCCAAAAAACTGTCATTATTCTGAACATCAGGAACATATCCCTGACTTTCAGATACAAAAGCAATCTGATCAACAGTTTTCCCTCTTACATAATTAGCAGGATGGGATACAGACAGTAAACTTCCAGTTTTTAATGTTGAAAAATAAATACTTAAACTACCTTCAGTTCCATTTGAATGCCAGCTGCCAATAATTGCCTCATCCTTCTTTTTTCTATACTCATTGATACAGGTGCAGATTTCTTCATTAGTTGAAAAAGTTTCTTCCAAAACTTCTGCAATCGAATTAACATCAATATAAACATCACTATTTTCAGAACCATAAGTATATTTTTCAGTTTTGGAATTCGTATTGGAATAAATTAGACCCATAACTTCATCTCGTGTTGTACGGGTCTGAATATTATCTGCAAATGAAAGCATCATCTGATCAAAAGCCAGGAAGAAATCAGACATGGAATCCATTTTCACCAGTGAAAAAGAAGCTCCATTTGAACTTTCATACCAGCTTTGAAACTGGTTCAGTAAAATATTTCCAAAATCCTCTCCTGTATAAGAGACAGAATTATTAAAAGCATTAAACAAAAGCTTATAATTCCATCCCGAAGACATAAGAAGACCTTCTGCCCCTGCTGCATATTCACAACAGTCTTTTAATTCATACATAACTTCAAAAGTTGCCCCAAAACAGGTATCAAACCCCAAAAAAGCAAGTTTTTCACCACCAAGGCCTCTTTCAAGACCTTCCCGCAACTGTTTCAAAGTCATATAAGTTCCAGATGTTTCATCAAACGCAAATCCCTTGTAGCCTGCGGCCTTATCAGAAAAAATCTCCGCATCAGAATTTTCATTTCTCCAGCCCGTACCATGACCCCACATTATCAGACCATAATTCTCCGCAGGATACTTCTCCATGATAAAATTCAGTGCTCCTTCCAGAACATACGATGACGACATATCCAGTTCCACACTTACCCCAGGAGAAAGATTCAAATCACTACATTCAATTTCTTCCGAAATCAAATTCTTAGAATTTTCAGCTCTTCCCGTTGTAAGCTTAAACAACCTCGTCCCAGACCAGTTCGAATCCGAAGTATCATAAGAAGGACTTCTATCCATCAAAACAAAAACAGAAACTGCTCCTGTATTCAGATTTGATGACTCCATCTCAAGCATATCTTCTATAGCAGAAGCCTCCAGATTATTGTCTGCAGACATATAAACAAGAAAACTCCAAAGTCTGTTTTCTTCCGGCATCTCTTCAATAGGAATTGTTGAAACAGGTTCTTCTACTTCTTCAACTTCCTCTATTTCTTCAGGCTCTTTTTCAATTACAATTTCTTTTGCAGATGAAATAAAAAAATCCATACTGCATGAAGTAAAAATCAATAAAATGAGCCCGGATAAACACATCCTCTTAAGTTTGATATTTTCCTCCATCTTAAGCATTCACACTCATTAAAGAGCTAACATTCCAAGCGGATCCTGCCAGATTTCCCCATCCTCATACTCAATTCTGCTTACATATAAATAATCAATGTCATAAGCATATTCAGGAATTGAATAAAAAAACTGATCAAGACTGACACAGGATTCCAGAACATCTCCAGCTTCAACTCTGCTTTTAACAGAAAGGACAATATTGCTCCTTCCATCACTTATTGACTCCCCGTCTTCATCAAACAAAAAGAAGACCAGAGTAAATGACAGAACAGCTTTTTCACTTCGATTAAAAAAATACAGATCAAGACCTGCTGCCTGGAACTCACAATTTTCAGATTCAGTTACCATTTCTGCATTAACCAGATAAGGAATACTTTCTCTTGCAAAAAGAGAACAGGAAGAAATCACGAAACAAAAAACTACTAAAACAGCTTTCACAATGCATTCTCTTCTATACATTTCCTTTTTTTGCATTCTTCTTTTTCTCCTTAATCTGTTTATCAACATAAATCTTATAACAAAGTATGACTGATTCCGCCGGTGACTTTTTCATATAAACAATCTGATTTAAAAGGGCTTTTGCACTTTCAAAATCTTCACACAAAATCTTTTCTTCCACCGAATCCAGGGCCCTGTCTAACGAAGAAACCTGAAAACAAACTACTTTCGATTTATCACCAAAAATTTCCATATTTTTTTCCAATTTTACAAAACCATTCTTCTGTCCCTTAAAAAAACAGTTACCAAGATCCATATTTTCAAACATAAAAAAGCCCTTCTGATTCGTGATTGTCGTTTTCCAGACTCCTAATTCCGATCTGCAGGAAACTATAAATTCCTCCACCGGATAATTGTTTTCATCCACCACATAGCCGCATAATTCTGCCCTGCCTGTAAGTTTTGGTTTTGAAGCACAGGAAATCAGAGTCAACACTTGCAAAGCAAATAAAAATCCCAGATATCTTCTGAATATCATTTCAATCACTCTCCATTCTTTTTAAGATTTTTCCTTTTTCATCTTTATAAAACACAAGTTTTTTTCCATCAGAATAATTAACCTGCCCAATTTTCAATAATCTCTCTTTTTTATTTGCAGTTATTAATGATGATTTTTTTTCAGGCTGTTTTTTTGCAGAAAGAAAAAGACTGGAATAAATATCAATCAAATCTACATTCACCCCCTGCCTTGCCATTTCTTTCTGTGCAAAAGCAATTTCTACCATAAAATTACTTTCATCGTTTTTTTCAAAACTTATTTTTTCAACAACATAAAAGCTCGCTTCAAGAAAATCCTTGATAGAAATAAATACCTTCGTATCTCCTGTTTTGAACTTAATGACATAAGGAAAAAACTTTTCTTCAAAAATCTCACATCCAGATTCCTGTAACAAAAGCCTGATTTCTTTCTCAAATACATTTTCATCCCCAAGAGTTTTGACAATTCCATGACTATCAGAATCAGTCTTTATTTTTCGCCCGCAGGAGAAAGAAAACTTTTCCCCACCATTTACATAAGACAAAGAAGAAAGATTAAAATTCTCCTCCTGTCTGAATGAAAACAAACTTTCAGGAGTCATCGAATTTAGGCTAGAAGAAATCTTTTCAATTCCATTCTTAATCTCCCAGGTAAAAGAACTTATCTTCCCATTTTCACATTGAATTATTTCAAAAAAATCCTCAGCAAGACTGCCCGCAGCTGGTAAAAGATTTTCAAAACTTTCCATTTCATCCGAAAGCTTTTCTGTCTCTTCACCCCCAGGGCTCGTTTCCACCACCGGATTATTAATTTTCCGAAACTTTCTCCCTAGAAAAAATCCAGTCAAAATCGAAAAAGCAAGAAGAAAAATCACAAGCCCCGAAAAAAGAAAATCTGACTTAAATCTTTTAGACTTACACCCTTCCAGAACAATTCCATTCCATTTTTTATAGGAACAGTATTTTCCCTTGTTCATCACAACTACATCTGAACACAAACCTTTTCTATTTATTCTTAACTGCGAATCAAAACAAAAATCATTCGAAAAACAGGGATGTCTTTTTTCCAGTTCTGAATAAATAAATTTCTTTTTTTGTTTTCCAATGAGTTTAGTTAAAGGCAATGGTATCAAATAACGGTCAAACTCATTTTTTCTAACTATATTACTCTGCTTCATACCACTATCTCACTCTGCAATAAACTTCCCCTGCTCCGTAGGGTCCAGTCCACCTTCCATACATCAATTTTCCTTTTTCAGGTTTTTCTATTTCCATAAAAGTATCTGCTTCAGTCCAGGCAATATAATCCAGTTCCCACATATCCTTACAAACCTTCTGCCATTCAACAAAGGAACCGAAACCTCGTCCTTCACAGGCATTCCTGAAACTTTCATAAATAAACCTCTCAGAATCAAATGCATTTTTCACTTCCATTTTTTTTGAATACAAAAGACTGCAGGATTTTAATCCACCAGAAAAAGAAAAAATCAAAAAACTCTGCAAATAGATAAAAACAACCAGTTCCAGTAATCTCAATCATTCAACCCCAGAATTTGCTTCTGATTATTTTCTTTGATTAGTTCCGTCAATGCTGAATTTTCTTTACTGTATAAGTTCACCTGCCCCAGCAATTCCCTCTGATAACTGCTGATATAAGACAAGGCAACTACAGAAATAAACAACAAGCCCAGCAAAGCCCCTTTATTTCCAGGAAACAATATCGTCCGCCTCCCCTTGACCCCCTTCTTTTTTATCTGCCCCATATGAGATAAGTACAAAGGGTAAATTTTCCGGCACTGAGGATGGAAGCGAGGCACTTTCTGCACTGATATATTCAAAATCACTTCCCCAGGGGTCAGTTCCCGGCTTCCTGTCAAGGTATGGTCCCTGCCAGTTTTCTGGCACAGGATAAAGTTCCGGTTTTTCCCACAATGCATTAAGTCCCTGTTCTGAGGTTGGGAATCTTCCACAGTCAAGGAAGTAACACTGCAGGGCTGAACTGAACTGATTAATTTGACTTCTTGCAGAGGTCTTTTTTCCAAGCGAAATAAGTTTTGTAGCCGAAACCATACTCCCCGCTGTAAGGACAGCCCCAATTGCAAGAACTGCAAGCGTCTCAACAAAGGTAAATCCATCCGATTTTCCCTCCTTTAATTTTTTTAGTTTTTCCTTTCGTAAAATCACATATCCTCCTTACAAAAATCATTTTCAAATCCACTTAAGATCATTCATAAATGGCATAAAAAATTTCATTATTAATAAAAGAAGAAATACTCCCGTAATCACAATAAATAAGGGTTCCAGCAGCGAAAAACAGATTTTTCTTTTTCTACGGGCTTGTTCTTCCATCCATCCAGCCAGTTTCAGAAAAACATCACTATTTCTTCCACAACTGTCCGCATAATAAAAAGCCTCCTGATATCTTTCTCCAAGCTTAAAGGCATTCTCCAGACTCATTCCAAATTCCAGTTTTTCACCAGCATGTATAAAAGATTTGCCAAGTTTCGAATCTGGTCCAAGAATAAAAACAGCACTTTCCACCGCGGTAGAAACATTCACTCCTGCCTTTATCAAAAAATCAATTCCAAGAAATGCTTCATAAAGTTTGTCTTCAGAAATGATTTTCCCAATAAAGAAAAAAATGCCGCTGCAGATTCCTGTTAGAACTACTACAGATTGAATAAGTTCCTCATAATTCTGACTTCCACCAAGCCTGCATACAAAAATGCATGATATAACAGCAAGAAAAACTACAAAAAAAGGATAAAGACTGACTTCCACAAGTTTTGTTTTATTCTCATACCTTCTTTCATATTTCTCATTCAAATAAGAAACTGTTTTTCTCAAATCTCCACTCTTTTCTGACAAAGAAATAAAATAAGCATAAGATTCATCAAAATTGATATAAGGACAGGTTCTGATTCCATTTGAAAGCAAATTTCCACACTCAAGGCAGTTAAACAAAAATCCGGCAGCAGCACTAACTTTTGATTTATGTTTCTTTCCTTTATGCATCATTATTTTTAAGCTTTCCGATAAATCCAGTTTTTGAGCTACATACAAATTAGCCAATTCTTTTGTGAATTTTCTGACCATAAGCTCCCCTGTTCCACTGTCTTCTACTTTTGAAATGACCACTCTTCAATTCTTCAAGAGTTCTGCTGAATATCTCTTCATAATTTGTAAAATGGACAAACATCTCATCAATTTCTTCTTCACACAAGTTTTTCCTGATAGAAGTGGCAAAATTACTCTTTGGAACAGCAAAATCCGCACATAAAGAAACTTCATCATCCTTGTATTCCAGCTCCTGACAAAGAGCAGCTCTCAAAACCGATGCCAGCAGTTTCCTTTCTAGTCCAAGATTTTCCAGTCTCAAAACAGATTCCCCAGCTCCCCCTGTATGTAAAGTTGCAAAAACCAGATGACCAGTCAAAGCTGCCCTTAAAGCAACTCCAGCTGTAATTTCATCCCTGATTTCACCAATCATAATTACATCAGGATCCTGTCTGAAAACATGCGATAAAGCCTCGTCATAAGAACTAAAATGATTTTCATCAACCTGAATCTGACTCACCCCGGGAATCACATACTCTGGTGGATCTTCCATACTGATGATTTTCATTTTTCCTTTTGACTGAATTTCCATCTCCAGTAAAAGAGAAGCAACCGTAGTAGATTTTCCAGCACCTGTTGGTCCACACACCAGAAACAAACCATTTCTGGCTTTAAGCCCATTTCTTATTTCTGCAAGTTGTTTTTCATTAAATCCCAGTAGATTTACATTCAAAGGAATACGACTTGTATCCAGAATTCTCATAACCAGAGACTCTGCTCCCATGTAATCCTTCCCAATCACAGGAACTGTTGAAACTCTTACAAAAATAGGATTTACACTTCCATAAATGAAACGACCGTCCTGACACCTTTGTTTTTCAATCACATTCATTCCGGCAAGTAATTTAATCCGCTGAATCACCTCACAGGCTCTTTCTTCCTGAAGTTCTTCATGTTTTTCCAGTCTTCCATTCACCCTGAAACGAACAATATTTTTTTCTATATGTATATCAGTTGCTTTTCTGCTTCTGGCATCATGTAAAATTGTGTCCAGCAGAAGAACTGCAGCAGCCTCTTTCTGATTTTTTTGTCCTTTTACCTGAGGCAGACTATTTTTTTCTTCCCCATCAGCTTTATAAAGTCCCGAAACACAGTGCCGAAGTTGTTCCCTGCTGCCTTTTACAAAATCAATCCTAACCTGTCCTTTCAATTCCTCAGGGCAATCCACCGATTTTTTCATTCCTTCCAGATAATTTGTAAAAGCCCTTCTCAATCTTCCCTGCAGAACGATATCATTCTGATTTTCCACCATAAAAACGATTTCGCACCCATTCTGCTCCAAAATTGCAGCTCCGTTATACAAACAATAAGCTGGAGTTAATCTGAATTCATACATTACATTTCCCCCCTGTTTTTCTTAAAATCCATAATTCTTTTTTTAGCCCAGGTTTCATCATATTTTTTTTCATACACAGATTTTTCTTCCTCCAGATGAGGAACCAGATAAATCACCATTTGTGATTTTTCCACAACTTTTTCTTTTGATTTAAAAAGATTTCCCAGCAAAGGTATTTTTGATATAAAAGGGGTTCTCTTCTGAGAATCAGATTCTGAATTCAAAACCAGTCCGCTTAAGATAACTGGTTCACCACTCTTGCCCCTTACTTCCGTTGTCACAATTTTTTCTGAAGTTGGTGGTGGATTTCCTGTCGAAGATGATGTATCAGTCCCCTGCCTTGAAAGAGAAGCCGTCACCGTACTTGTAATCATTCCATCCCCACTAACCCAGCCAAGAACTTCAAGTTTTATTCCGGATGTAATTTCACGGGTTACTCCAGAATAAACAGGCAGTCCTGTATCTGGATCAACATTGTTATCTCTATAACGATAAGTATTTGTATTCTGAAAATTAATTTTTTTGCCCGAAACTCCATGCAAAGTTGTATCTGCAAAAACCTTGGTCTTATTCTCTTCAATCGATGCCTGTAATTCAGCCGCAAACTTTATTCCAAAGGTTGTCACAACATTCAGATTAAAAGACATCACCGATCCAAGCAGAGCACTCATAGTATTTCTGTCTCCAAGGGTAAGTCTTTCAGCTCCAATTGATGCAGACCAGTCATTCTGATCCGTTTCGTCATACTGCAAAATTAAAAGATCATACGAGATTCTTTTTACAGGCCTGTCACAAATTAAAAGCTGATTTTCCAGATTTTCATAAGCACTCTCAGTCCCCCTGAAATAAATACTTGAATCATCATCCGCAAGAAAAAGTGCATTTTTATCCACCGACGGAGGCAGAAATTTCATAAATTCCGAAGGTTTTATATATTTTAAATTGATTGCGTACACCTTCTGCTTAATATCAATTTCATCAATTAATTCCAGAATTACAGATTTTTCTTTTTCACTCGCAAGACAGAAAAAAGAATATTCATCCGGCAAAGCAATTGTTTCCAGTTTGCCCAGTCTTTTATTCAAATAGGAGAAAAAATCCTGAGACTTTGTGAATTTCAGGGAATACTTATTCCAGACTCTGTTTCCAGTTATGAGTTCAGATTTAGCATTCCCATCTGAAAAGATGTAGTACAGTCTGTCATCCAGAACATATGAAAAACCTGCCTGAGCACATAATTTTGCAAGGGTTTCGGTAAAATCTACGCCAACAAAAACCGACCTCTGCAACTTTACGTCCCCGTTCGCAAGCAAACAATAATCCTTAGATCCATTCTTCTGAGCTTCAGTCAAAAACAAACGTTCAAGAACATCTGAAAACTTACAATCCCGAATATCTATCAGATATCCCTTTTCCGAATGATCAACTCTGCAAATACCTTCTGAGGTATCTATTTTTCGAGTTTCGATTTTTTTTCCAAAATGATATCCATAATCATTTTTAGATAGCTCAAGGTTTCCCAACTGCTTAGCCAGAGCAAACATCAAATCATCTTCATTCGAAGCAGCAAAATGCAATGATATTTTTCCCGCAGGAAGACTGTCAAAAGTCAGAATACCTTCCACCTCCTGTGAAAGTTTTTCCAAAATCTGAGCAGGGGTAAGATCAAATGCATCCAGAAACAAATGTTCCTTCTCTCTTCTCACACAGAATTTACTTACTGTCCAAAATTTCTCATCCTTATTCACATACAAACGATTAACTTTCAAAAAAGTCTCAAAAGCTGAATCAAAATTACTTCCAGCAAATTTCAAATCTCCCTTTCCACTGACAGTATCATCAGGAACAATTGAAATTCCGGAGTCCAGACTCATTGCATAAAGAATGTCTTTAATCTCACAATCCGAAAAATCCCAGCTGAAGTAAGGCCCCTGCGCAACCGCAAAGTAACAAAAGCCCAGCAAACAAACCGACATAGTCAGACTGGCTTTGAGTTTCCTTCCAAAAAATAAAACCGCTCGTCTCAAGTATTTTTCCTCCACTATAGTAATTGCCTCAAAATGCGATTTTTACCAAAATTTCAGAAAAAAAATAAAAAAAATTAGCAAAAAATTTGAATTGCCTATTTTGATTTAATTCATTACAATTTGATTTAGGAGGCAAATATGGACAGTGGGTCGAGTTATCCCATATTTTCATTAATCACAAATCGCAGCCTCTTGAATAAGCATTCCTTCTAATTTTCATATCATTTTTTTTTATTCAGCAGGCTGTTCATTAAAATTCATTTTTAACGGAGCAGACTATGATTACATACTGGCAGCAGATTGACGGTCAATTTTCAAAGACAAAAAAAGATGCAATAGATACAAGTCTTCCATTGTGGGTTGATGCAAGAAGCGTTACCCGCGATGAAACAGTTCTCCTTCAGGAAGAATACCAGCTGGAACAAGACCACATTCTTGATATTCTTGACCCAGATGAACTTTCCCGTATCGAAGACGGTGATTCCGGATATATTCTTACAATTGTTCGAGTTCCATGCTATGATCCGTCGGCAGAAACTCCATATTTTACCGTTCCAATTGGTATTATCATTAAAGGAAAGATTATCATTACTATCTGCTGGACAGATAATGAGGTTCTAAAAGATTTTGGTGCAAACAGAATTCGTAACGTAAGGCTTAACGACTTCCCTTCCTTCATCGTTCATATTATCAACCGGGCCAACCTTAATTTTTTGCGCTACCTGAAAGAAATAAACAGACGTTCCACCAGTATTCAGAACGAAATGCGCACGGAAGTTGAAAACAAAGAAATCCTCCTCCTCCTTGGACTTGAAAAATCTTTGTTCACATTTACAACTTCCTTAAAAAGTAATTCCCTTCTTCTTCAGAAAATGAAGAATACCCGTCTTATTAAGTTTGATGAAGATGATCTTGATTTTGTAGAAGGCGTTTCTATTGATAACCGGCAGGCTATTGAAATGGCTGATACTTACACCAACGTCCTTTTTGCCGTTATAGATGCCTTTTCTTCAGTAACTTCAAACAACCTGAACGTTGTAATGAAAAAACTTGCCGTTATCAACCTGGTTATGATGGCTCCAACTTTTGTTACATCTTACTTTGGAATGAACTTTAAGCTTCCTTTTGAAAATCTTGCGGGCTACATTCCTGTAATCTGTGCAACAGTATTATGTATTATTTCTGTAGGAATAAGCTGGGCCCTTCTTAGTATAAACAGAACCTCCATCAGAAATTTCAGGAATTCCAGAAAAATTTCTAAAAAACAGAAGCAAAAGATTAAAGCTGAAAAGAAAAAAATCATAAAACAGGAAAAGAGATTAAAATCATAACCACCCGTCAAACGGGTGGTTTGCTCTTAGCCTATAAGGCTAAGGGTCTCAAGCCGAGACTTAAGTCCCACGCTTTCACTTACGTTCAAGCCTATTGCAGCTTGTCACCCGCAGCCCCTTGAAAGGGCTTTGGTATTACTTACTACCCTTAAAAGG
>CAMPAL010000083.1 GCA_946631855.1 uncultured Treponema sp.
GTATTGATCAGCAGTTGTACGAAGCTGCAACTGTAGATGGTGCCGGACGTTTCCAGAAAATGTGGCATATCACACTTCCAGAATTGTTCCCAACTTACATAGTTCTTTTGATTCTTTCTGTATCTAACATTTTGAGTAACGGTATGGATCAGTACCTGGTATTCAAGAATCCTACAAATAAGAATCCAATCGAAGTACTTGATCTTTATGTATATCAGTTAAGTTTTGGACAAGGTTCAAGCAACAATATTCCATTCTCAACTGTAGTTTCTATGTTTAAGTCTCTTGTCAGCGTTGTGCTTCTGTTCATTACAAACAGAGTTTCAAAACTGATTCGTGGTTCTTCAATATTCTAGGAGGAAGTAAAAAATGGTAGAAAGACGTTCTGTTAATGATATAGTTTTTAATATTTTCAACTATACATTTTTTATTTTGTTCACAATTATTTGTGTATTTCCATTCTATTATCTTTTGATAAATACAATTTCTGATAACGGAATGGTTGCAAAAGGTTTGATAAATTTCTATCCACGTGGATTCCAGCTGAAGAACTATTACAACTTGCGTAATGTTCATGGTTTGGGAACTTCATTTATTGTTACTCTTGCCAGAACTCTTATTGGTACTGCAACATCTACAGCAGTATCTGGATTTGTAGGATACCTGGTAACAAAACGTGAAATGTGGCACAGAAAATTAGCTTATCGTTTTATGATTATTACTATGTATTTTAGTGCAGGTCTTATTCCTTGGTTTACAACAATGCAGATGCTTGGTCTTACAAATAACTTCTTTGGATATATCATTCCAGGTCTTGTAAGTGTTTACAACATCATCATGGTTAAAACTTATATTGAATCAATTCCTGCAGAACTTGAAGAAAGTGCCCAGATTGATGGAGCTTCTTATTTCATCATCTTCTTAAAGATTATCTGGCCACTTAGTAAGCCTATTCTTGCAACAATCGCTATCTGGTGTGCAGTTGGACACTGGAACTCTTTCCAGGATTCCCTCGTTTTGATGTCTGGTGCACCACAGTTAAAGACATTACAGGAAAGACTTTACATTTATCTTACTCAGTCATCTAACCTGGCTGCTTCAATGGGTACTTCTACTACTGGTTTGTCTGAAGCTCAGCGTCAGGAAATGTTGAACACAAAATCAATCCAGTACACCGTAGCTATGGTTACTGCTATTCCAGTTTTGTGTGTATACCCATTTATGCAGAAGTACTTTGTAAAAGGTATCATGCTGGGAGCTGTAAAAGGTTAATAATGGTGGATTCCAGAAAGGATATTTTTCTTTTCTGGATTTTACTTTTTATAAAGTTATAACAAAAAAACTAAGTTATAATTATTTAATAAGGTTTCATAAATCTAGAGGAGGAAAAATGAAACACTGTAAATTAATTGCTTTGTTGGGAGCAGCAGCATTGCTTTCAGCAACATTTATTAGTTGTGGTGGAAGTTCAGCAGAATCAAACGGTATTGACTCAATCGCACTTTCAACAGCTTCAGGTGAAGAAGGAAACATCAAAAAGATTCGTCCAAAAGAAACTGTAACACTTGATGTTTATTCTCAGTTGGCTAACTATTCTGGTTTACAGACTGGTTGGTTTGCAGATTTGATGCTTGCTAAGTTCAATGTAAAAATCAACATCATTCCAGAAACTGGTGGTGCTTATCAGACACGTATGGAAGCTGGAAACCTTGGTGATATCGTTGTTTGGGGTGATAATACAGATAAGTATTCTTCAGCTTGTAAAAAAGGAATGCTCCTTGACTGGGAAGAAGATAATATGATCCAGAAATGGGCACCATATATCAACAATAACATGAAACTTGCTCTTCAGAAGAACAAATTCATGGATTCTCCAGACAAGAAACTTCACGGATACGGATTCAACGTTTCTGCATCTGCAAAAGATATTCAGGAATTCTTCTATACATGGGATCTTCGTTTCGATCTTTATGAAAAAATTGGTAAGCCAGAAATCAATACTCTTTATGATATGGTTGATGTTCTTGCTAAGATGAAGGAAGTTTGTCCAACAGATGACAATGGTAACCCAACATATGGTGTTTCTTTGTTCAACGACTGGGATGGAAACATGGTTATGTATGTTAAATCTCTTGCAACAGCTTACTTCGGATATGATGAATTTGATATCGGTCTCTTCGACCCAGATACAGGTAAATTCTATGATGCACTCGACAAAGATGGTCCATATCTATACTGTTTGAAATTCTTGAACAAATTGAATCAGAAAGGTCTTGTAGATCCTGACTCAATGACACAGAAATACAATGGTATGTCAGAAGACTATCAGAACGGTACAGCATTCTGGAACGTATTCAACTGGATGGCTTCAGGTTCTTACAACAGTGATACACACGTTAAGGAACAGGGAAAAGCTATGTACCCAGTTACACCAAAAGATGCTCGTCCAATCGTTTATGGACAGAGCGTATATGGTGGAAACCGTGTTTGGACAGTTGGTTCAAAAACAGCTTATCCAGAACTTTGTCTTGCAATCATCAACTGGTTCTCAACTCCAGAAGGATATATGACAATTGAATATGGTCCTCGTGGATATTGTTGGGATATCAAAGATGGAAAGACATACTTTACAGAAATTGGTAAGAAAGCTCAGCAGGATCAGAACAACACAGAAATGCCTGCTCCATTCAAGGGTTCATTCCACGATGGTGCTTTCCAGATCAACAACACAACATGGTGTAAAGATTCTCACAACCCACTTACAACAAACGAAACATACAACAAGACTTCATGGGCTTCAGAACAGACTCCTGCTCAGTCAGAAATTGAACAGGCATGGCGTGACTGGTCTGGTGCAGAAACACCAAACCGCTATATGCAGAAGACAAATTACCGTGTAAGTCCAGGTTCATTGTATACAGGTGCTGGTGTTCCAGATGACCTTTCAATGAAATGGAATCAGGTAACAGAATGCCTTAAGAATGAAACATGGAATGCTATCTATGCTAAGACTGATGCAGAATACGAAAACATCGTAAATAACATGATTAAGAATTGTAAATCTTACGGTTATGATGAATGTATCGCTCACTCACTCAAACAGGCTGAAAAACGTGCTGCTGCTGAAAAACAGGCAAAGAGTGTTGATAAATAAATTAATTTTTAATTTATCTTAAATTTTGAAAGGGGTTGTAGTAAAAACTTGCTGCAATCCCTTTTTTTTTATTATTATTAATACTATGGGAATGTTTAATCAAAATAGTGGCTTTGTAAAATTTGTAAATCGTGCACTTGATGTTTTATGGCTAAATTTGTTATGGCTGGTTTTTAGTTTGCCACTTATTACTATTGGAGCTTCGACCTGTGCTGCATTTTCGGTTACACTAAAGATGGTGGATGAAGAAGAAGGCTATGTTGGTCGTCAATTTGTAAAGGCTTTTAAGGAAAATTTTAAGCAGGGCACTCTGATGTGGCTCATTACTGCACCTCTTTTGTACGCCTGTTACATAATCTGGCAGGTAGTTATTAAAGCTGATGATATAAACTTTCTTGTCATTTTAGGTGCAATCATTTTTTCAGCTCTGGTTATTCTTGTAAATCTTTATACATATCCTCAAATTGCACGTTACAAAAATACTTTGAAAAATATTGTAAAAAATTCAGTGGGAATTTCTTTCACCTATTACACAAAAACTCTTTTGATAATTGTACTTGTTGCGCTTGAGGTGGTAATTATCAGCTGGAATCGTTATACGCTTCTGGCAGGAATTATTGTTGGGCCTGAGTTTATAATTTATACAATCAGTGGAATTGCAAAGAAAATATTTTTACGTATAGAAAAGCATAATAATACTCCTGGTGGAACAGAAAACACAGGAACAATTAATCAGTAATATCTTTTCTAAAACAGTCATTTTCACTATTATACCAATATGAAAGAACTTGAATTAAAATACGGATGTAATCCAAATCAGAAACCTGCAAAGGTTTTCGTAGAAAATGGCGATCTTCCAATTACAGTTGTAAACGGTAGACCAGGATATATCAACCTTTTGGATGCTTTAAACGGCTGGCAGCTTGTAAAGGAATTAAAAGAAGCAACAGGACTTCCTGCAGCAACTTCTTTTAAGCATGTAAGCCCTGCAGGTGCTGCAGTTGGACTTCCTCTTTCTGATACATTAAAGCAGATTTATTTCACTGACAATGTAGAACTTACACCACTCGCTTGTGCCTATGCCCGTGCACGCGGTGCCGACCGTATGTCTTCTTTTGGTGATTTTATTTCCCTTTCAGATGAATGTGATGAAGCAACTGCTCTTTTGATTAAGAAGGAAGTTTCTGACGGTATTATTGCACCTGGTTATTCTGAAAAAGCTCTTGAAATCTTAAAAGCTAAGAAAAATGGCAACTACTGTGTTATTCAGATTGATCCAAACTATGTTCCTCCAGAGCTGGAAAGAAAACAGGTATTTGGTGTTACATTTGAACAGGGACACAACTTCCTTAAAATTGATGAAAAATCAGCTTTATCAAACATTGTTACTAAAAACAAGAACTTGTCTGAAGAAGATAAACGTAATCTTGTAATTTCTTTGATTGTTCTTAAATATACTCAGTCAAACTCAGTTTGTTTTGTAAAAGACGGACAGGCAATTGGAATTGGAGCAGGTCAGCAGTCACGTGTTCATTGTACTCGTCTTGCAGGTCAGAAGGCTGATAACTGGTGGCTGCGTCAGTCTCCAAAAGTTCTTGGCTTACAGTTTGTAGACGGAATTAAACGTGCAGACCGCGATAATACAATTGATGTTTACATTGGTGAAGAATACATGGATGTTCTTGCTGAAGGTAAATGGCAGAACTTCTTTAAAGTAAAACCAGAAGTTTTCACACGTGAAGAAAAAGCAGAATGGATTGCAAAAAATACAAATGTTGCAGTTGGTTCAGATGCCTTCTTCCCATTTGGTGATAATATCGAAAGAGCAAGAAAATCTGGTGTAACTTGTGTTGTTCAGCCAGGCGGATCTGTTCGCGATGATTTAGTTATCAAAGCCGCAGATGATTATAATATGGTGATGGCGTTTAACGGAATCCGTTTATTCCATCATTAAGACATGCGAGTTTTTGCTATTGCAAAAACTCGGTAAGCTCGCGTAAGCGAGCGACGTAATGGCATTCAACGGTATACGTTTGTTCCATCATTAAGAGACGCGAGTTTTTGCTATTGCAAAAACTCGGTAAGCTCGCGCAAGCGAGCGACTTTTTTTTATGCTATAATCATTTTTACTATGTCAGTTAATTTTTCCTGGACAGATTATCCCGAAGCTTATGATGATTTGTCTGCACTTAAGAATTTTTCTTTTGATACCTGCGTTGATTTATCATCATCTTCCAGTTATTTAATAAAAGGGGATAATTATCCGGTTCTAAAAAAACTTTCTCAAAATTTTTCATCTTGTGTTGATTTAATTTATATAGATCCTCCTTACAATACCGGAAACGATTTTGTTTATAATGATGATTTTCACACTTCTGGTGATCGTCATAGCCGCTGGCTTAGCTTTATGTACCGTCGTTTAAAACTTGCTTCAGAACTTCTTAAGGAAAGTGCCTGTATTTTTATAGCAATTGATCAGAGTGAACTGTATGTTCTTAAACTTCTGTGTGACCAGATTTTTGGTGAAGAAAATTTTATAAATGATTTTATGTGGCTGCATGGAAAGGGAAAAAAGGATAAGTGGTCCCGAACTCTTCAGCAGCATACTTTGTGTTATGCAAAAAATAAATCCTGTTTGAAAGAATTTTCAGAGATTGAATATTCCTCCTGGGCGACTAAAAATCCTGATAATGACCCAAGGGGAAACTGGTTTAGCGGAAGTATTTCTTTCAGCGAAAGCAGATCAAATCCAAATCATCATAATTATTATTCTATTACTTCACCTTCAGGAAAGGTCTGGACCCGTCAATGGCAGGTTAGCCAGGAGGAGATGGAGAAACTTATTTCTGAAAATAAAATCTACTGGGGACAGTCCCCTGCTTACGATGGTGTTCCAAGACAAAAGATTTTTAATGATACAGAAACCGAAGTAATTCCAAGAAATATTATTGAAAATGTAGAATCAACCAGATCGGCTCAGAATTATCTGGATAAACTTTTGGGAGAAAAAGGCCTTTTTGACAATCCTAAGCCAGTTGATTTAATTGCTCATTTAATAAAAATCTGTCAGCTGCCTTCTGATGCACTTGTAATGGATTTTTTTGCAGGTAGTGGTACAACTTTCGAATCTGTATGCAGATTAAATCAGGAAGATGGTGGAAAAAGAAGGTGTCTTCTGGTTCAGAAGGATGAAAATGGAATTGCAGAAATTACTCGCAAGCGCTGCGAAAAAGTTTCTGCAATTTATAAAACAAAAATTGATTTTATTAGTGCAAATTAAGGTATTAGCTGAAAAGTCGTCTACATTCAAGGTAGAAACGTTTTTCATCAGCTTCTCCCATACTAAAACTTTTGCGTGGAAGAGGGCCTCTTGAATTGATTGTTTCAAAGAAAGAATCTTTTGCAATTGGTGGAAGAAGAATTCCAAGAGAATTTTCTTTTGAGCCAAGTTTGAGCACTTCTTCTGTTCCGTGAATATAGTCAATTTCTGCTTTAGAGTTTTCAGAAAGTGATTTTAAGAAAGCATCGATTTCTGGCTGGAGTCTTGCAACTGCCAGTTCTTTTATTTTTGTTTCAAGCAGAAGGTATTTCTGATTTTTTTCTGCATCGAGGAAAGAAAAACCAAAGTTTGCCCAGGAATTTTTTACACCATCAATCAGTTCTTCTTTTGATTTTACTTCAGAAATATTTCCATCAAGTTTTTCTGCAAGAGTTTTAATCAGTTTTTCATTATCAATATTGAATATAACGCGGTGGATTGGTTCAAAAGTTAGTCCTGTATCGAAAATATTTACAATTTCAATCAAGGCATAGCGAACTGGAGAATCTTTATCTTCTGGATGTTCTTTTTTATATTCATCCCAAACAGCTTTAGCGGTTGCAAGTGAATGATTTCCATCACCAACGGCAAAAAGGAAGGTTGACCCATCTGGAGAAGAGTTATTTTCTGCAATTTTGTTCAGGGCCTTTTCAACTTTTGCAATATCTTCTTCGCTTTCTAGTGCCCATCCGCTTATTTCTCCTCCATTGGCCATTAATTTGCCACTGTAGACAGGCTTTCTTCCGTCAGCGGGTTTACTGCCGCCAACTAAAATATCATCCTTATCATTTACTAAAAGCATGATATGAGGCAGTTCAAGTGGTGCACCCTTTCGAATTTCCATTCTTGGAGGAATGCGTTCAATAATTGTTGCTTCTGTTGCACGAATGTTTGCATGACTGAAAGGTTTCCATTCGTAGGTTTCCAGGTCAATCTGAGCTACGAGTCCTTTTCTTGTTCTACCAAAAGCAGTTTTTCTTTCAAGATAAATAAAGCATTTTTTTGGATTATCAAAAACACCCTTATCAAGATATTCTTTCATTGTAGAACGGATTTTCTGAATTCTCTGACTTTTATCAGGAGAACCAAGGTAAACTTCAGGAAGAATGAGGTTGAGGGTGGAAGGCTTATTTCCAGCTGTTTCTTCTACATTTTTCCAGTAGTTCTGATCCTGGGTGTACTGGTCACATGCAATTACTGACCATGTACTTAAATCAATGTTTTTAGGAAGGAGTATTTCAGGTATTCTGACTCCAAAATCTTCAAGCTTTTTCATAATTCCGAGTATACTGTTTGAATAAGATTTATGCTATAATTTAAAGAGAGAAGATAAATTGGCGAATCTAACACAGACACAATCACAGAATCAGACACAAAAACAGGTACAAAGACTTTCGCATCTTCAAATTCAGGCCTTAAATATGCTTTCAATGAGTACTGAAGACCTGAAAGACTATGTTTATAAAGCTGTGAATGAAAATCCAGCCCTTGAAATAGTGAAAAAAAAGAATTTAAAAAAAGATTATCAAAACTCTGCTCTTTATCAGCAGGATCCGGATGTATATCAGAAATCTCTTGAATCAACTGAAGATAAAAATGAAACACTTCAAAGTCACCTTATTCATCAGCTCAGGTCAATGAATCTAACAAAAGATGAAATTGAGCTTTCTGAAAAACTTATTTATAACCTTGATGAAAATGGTTTTTATGGTTCAATGCTTGCTCCGGAAAGTCTTCTTAATAAAACAAGACCTGTTCAAAATAAAGATATGCTGGAGCGCTGTATTCAAAGAATTCAGGCTATGGATCCTGTTGGTACCTGCTGTAAAAGTCCGGAAGAAAGTCTTTTTGTTCAGGCAAAATTAAAGGATAATTGTCCACCTCTTGCACTTTTTATTCTGGATGGAAATATAGAACTTCTTAATCCGCCTGAGCCTCTTAAGGTCTACCAGAAACTGGTGAATTATCAGAAAGAGTATCACAGTAAAAAGTTTGCCTCAGAAATTCTGCTTGATAAAATAAAGTATGATGAATATGACACAGAAGATGCTATCGATTTTATTCTTCATCTGAATCTTCATCCGGCTCAGGGCTTTACAAAAGATACAAATTCCAATTTTGAAAATCCAGACATTATCTTAAAGGTGGAAAAACTTCCGGGTTCTATTGTTCAAAGTGATTATGACAGAGGACTTGTTATGGGTGATTTGAACTATCATTTCCAGGTAAAGTACGCCTCTGGTCAGCTTCCTGAATTAAAAATTTCCCAGGAATTTTCGATTGACCGTACAAATGTTCAGAAGGCTCTTGAACTTATAGAAAGCCTTGCCTTTAGGGAATCAACAATTGTTCTGCAGGGCTGTGCCATTGTAAATTTTCAAAAGGATTTTTTTCTGTATGGAAAAGAGCATTTAAAAGTTCTTACAAGAAAAGCTGTTGCGGATCAGCTTGGTATACATGAATCTACAGTTTCAAGAATGTCTGCAAAAAAGGGTAGTAAATATATTCAGACTGAATGGGGACTTTTTCCGGCATCTTATTTTTTCCCTTCTGGAGTTAATAGTGATGATGGAAAAGTAAAAGTGTCATCAGAAACAATTAAATTAAAAATACAGGAAATTCTTGAAACTCATGGTGATGAAAATCTTTCGGATAGTAAAATTACAGACTTGTTAAATGAGCAGGGCATAAAAATAGCCAGACGGACTGTAGCAAAATACCGCAATCTGTCTGGCATTAGAAATTCCTATTTGAGATAGGAAGCAGGTAACTTAGCGTCCCTGAACTTTATCCTTTTCCTTTTTAATCTTGTTATCAAGAACATCCATTGTTTTGTTTAAGGCAGCTGCGAAATCCTGATCTTTGTCAGAAACGTGAGCCTGTGTTCCCCATTTGAAATTAACAGTAATATCAAATACGAAACCATTGTCCAGCTTAATCTTAATCAACAAATCAACAATTAAATCATCAGCATAAGCAATTCTTTTAAGTTTAGAATTTACTAAGTCAGATTTTTCCTGGTTAAGTGTGAAGCCTACTGCAGTAATTGATGGTGTCATAATTGTCTCCTTGAGAAGTAAATTTGCTTTACTTCGGCTATTAATTAGAGTAAAGCCTGCATACGCAAGCTGATGAATTACTCATCTATTAAAATATAACACGGAATATTTGAAAAAACAAATTCTATTGAAAAAATGTCCTACGATGTGTATAGTATTTCGGTATGGCGGACAAAAAATTCACTGTATTGGACTTACTCGATCTTGAATTATCAGGTCATGATGCACTTAACTTAAAGTGTATAGCAGGCCGTAGAGGTTTGCCTCGTGCTATCACCGTTCCTGAAATTAACCGCCCTGGACTTGCTCTTTCAGGTTTTTATGAAGTGTTTGCCAGCAACCGGGTTCAGCTTTTTGGACGTGGTGAAAATGCTTATCTTCAGAAACTTCATAAAGAAAAACAATCAGAATCATTAAGAACATTTTTTCAGCAGGAAATGCCTTGCTGTGTTTTTACATATAATCTTGAACCAACAGAAGAATTCCGCCAGATAGCAGAAGAAAATTGCTGTCCTCTTTTACAAACAGATTTAACTTCAAATGAATTTTCAAATCGTATTATCCGTGTTTTTTCAAATCAGTTTGCTCCTCATCAGACCCTGCATGGTGTACTTGTAGAAGTTTACGGTATTGGTATTTTATTAAACGGTCATTCTGGAGTTGGTAAAAGTGAAACTGCCCTTGAACTTGTAGAACGTGGTCATCGTCTTGTTGCAGATGATATTATTGAAATTCGTTGTGTAAATGGTAATACCCTTCTTGGACGCGGTGCAAACACAATGATCAGTCATCATATGGAAATTCGTGGTTTAGGAATTATTAATATTTCTCAGCTTTATGGTGTAGGTGCCATTCGTGACCAGAAGGAAGTTCAGCTGATTGTTCAACTGGAAGACTGGGATTCAGGTAAGGCTTATGACCGTCTTGGAACTGAACAGAAATACATGGAATTACTTGGTGTAAAAGTTCCTGTAATTGTAATTCCTGTTCGACCTGGACGAAACCTTCCTATCATTATTGAAGCAGCAGCTATGAACGAACGTTTAAAGAATATGGGATATAACTCTGCAAAAGAGTTTAATCAGAATGTTCTTAAGTGGATTGAAACTGGAGATGCAGTTTCTTCTTACAATGGAAATGATGATTCTTATTGAGGGTTTATTACAAAACCCTCAAAACGGCGAAGTCAAGGCTTTAAGCGT
>CAMPAL010000084.1 GCA_946631855.1 uncultured Treponema sp.
TTGCGAATTGCGAATTGCGAATTGCGAATTGCGAATTGCGAATTGCGAATTGCGAATTGCGAGGGATTATGGTTCTAATACTTTTTTCTGTCAACTTTATTTTCATTAAATGCATTAAAAATATTATATCACAGTTTTTGATTTTTTTTACTGAGGTTTTTCCTAAGGCAAATCAACATTAACTACAAGGCTTCCCGGTAACGAATCCTGCTGCAAAAATTGAATCATATATAACGGAAAGTAAGTCGTTTTTCCGTCAATTTCTGTGTTCCCAGTGCAAAAGACATAAGCACACTGTATCTTCCATTCTTCATTATAAAGAATTTTCTGAAGGGCTGCATGGTGGTGATAATCTTTCCCGGATTTTATTTCCAAAACAATCAATTTGTTATTTTTTTGAATCAAAAAGTCCAATTCACCAAGATTTTTTCTGTCAAAATAGCGGAGCTTAAAACCGTTTGAAGTAAGTTCCTGAGCAATTATATTTTCAATAATGCTTCCCATATTAATTTCAAGATTTCCCTGAAGAATATCAAACTGAATATTTCCAATGCTCATGGCACATAAAAGTCCGGTATCATTCATAAATACCTTCATCAGATTCCGTAATTCATTTGTTTCTAAAGGCAAGTGCAAGTCCTTTACATTATAGCAAGGAAGGGTAACACCCGCATCTGCAAGCCACATAAAACTGCTTTCATACCTGTTCATCCGGGCATTGGAATTAATATCAGCCAGAGAAAACCTTCTGTTCTTTGAATTTAATTCTGAAGGAATTCTGTCAAATATATCCTTTATTCGATTTTTATCATTTTTTGAATATTTAGTGATGTCCTGCCTGTAAAGTGCAATAATGTCTTTTTGAATCTGTACAGACTTTGCAATATCATGGCTGTCTACAAATGACTGAACGACAGCTGGCATTCCTCCAACAATTACAAAATAACGGAACAGCTGGAGCATTTTCTGATGAACCGCTTCATTTACAGTCTTTTTACAATCAAAACAGTCTTTTAAATATGCAATTGTTTCCTCTTGAACTCCATTCGCCCAGCAGAATTCTTCAAAATCTAATGGAAACATCTGATAAACTTCTTCAAAACCTACCGGATAAGACGGAACTTCCTTATAATTTACGCCCAAAAGAGAACCAGACTCTATATAGTCGAAGCGTCCGTCTTCAACTAAAAACTTTATCGCAGTACGTGCTCGCGGACATTCCTGAATTTCATCAAAGAAGATTAAAGTTTCACCTGGAATTAAAGACTTCTGAGAAAAGGCTGTGAGGGCTGGAATCAATGTGTCTGCATTCAAATCAGAATCAAAAATTTTTATTGCAGAAGGAGTATCTATAAAATTGATTTCAAGAAGGCTCTTATAATTACTTCTGGCAAATTCCCTAATTGCACAGGTTTTACCAATCTGCCTGGCTCCGGTAACTAAAAGAGCTTTCTTATCTTTTGCAGACTTCCATTGAATAAAACGCCCTATGGCTTTCCTTTGTAACATTATTCCACCTTTTTATAACGGTTTTTGTAACGTTTTTCAAAGTTATTTTAGCCTATTTTGTAACGTTTTTCAACATTATATCTTCTTCAAAATCACACAACCATTATGTCCACCAAAGCCCAGAGAACAACTTGCAACAGCCTTAATTTCGCAAGACAGACCTTTGTTTGGAGTGTAATCCAAATCACAGCCGTGTTCCAAATCAGGATTTTCAAGATTGATTGTTGGAGGAACAAAGTTTTCTTCCATTGCTTTTACAGAAAGAACTGCTTCAATTGCACCTGCTGCTCCAATCATATGACCGGTTTCACTCTTTGTTGAAGAAATGTGCAGTTTATAAGCATAATCACCAAAAACAGTTTTCAACATTGCAGTTTCAGCAGAATCGTTTGCTGCAGTAGAAGTTCCGTGTGCATTGTAGTACTGAATATCTTCCGGTTTCATTCCAGCATCTGCAAAGGCCTTTTTCATAGCTTCTGCTCCGCCTGAACCATCTGTATTTGGAGCAGTGATATGGTATGCATCAGATGAAGAACCATAGCCTGCAAGTTCTGCATAAATATGAGCACCACGAGCTTTTGCATGTTCATACTCTTCCAAAATTAAAACAGCTGAACCTTCTGCCATAACAAATCCAGAACGATCTTTATCAAAAGGACGACAAGCTTTTTCCGGGCAATCGTTATATTTATTTGTTAAAGCTGATAAAGCCTGGTATGCACCAATACTAAATCCTGTAATATTTGCATCTGTTCCACCTGCAAGACAAATGTCCATACGGCCGGAACGAATCATATCTAAGCCTAAACCAATAGCATCTGTTCCAGAAGCACAGGCAGTTGAAAGAGTATACGAAGAACCGTGGATACCATAATAAATTGCAACATTGGCAGCAGCTTCGTTATTCAAAATAAGAGGAGCAGTCAATGGTGGGATACGGTTTACACCACTATTTGGATCTAAATACTTTTGATAAGCAGTTTCCAATTCTGATGAAAGACCAACACCAACACCAGTAATAATTCCTGTAGTATCATTAGCTATATTTTCTTTTTCGAGACCTGCATCTTTTACGGCTTCAATACTTGCACCCAAAAGAAACTTTGTCATACGGCTCATTTTTCTAGATAATTTGTGGTCTACTCCATAATCATCAAGTGTAAAATTCTTTACTTCACCAGCAATCTGAACCTGATGTTTAGAAGCATCAAAAAGTGTGATATTTGTTATGCCGCATTTACCATTTTTTACAGCTTCCCAGGAATCTTTTACATTATTACCAACTGAAGAAACTGCTCCAAGTCCTGTAACAACGACTCGTCTTTGTGTCATATAAACTCCAAAAATAATAATAATTATCTACTTTATCACACTTAAAAAGATTTTTAAACAAGGCTTATAAGAGTGATTTTTTATAATGGTAATTTTTGTCAAAAATTAGGAAAATAACTTTCTTAAAGATAGGGGATTTCAAACGTTGTTTAAGAAGAAAAATATCATTAATATATAGTAGTAATTTTAATTTTATTAAGAGGTTATATAAATGGCATTCGTTGATGAATTGTTGAAAAAAGCAAAAGCTGCTAACAAAACAATCGTTCTTTGCGAAGGTGAAGATAAACGTGTTGTTGAAGCTGCTTCAAAAATTGTAAAAGATGGAATCGCAAAGATTATTTTGATTGGTTCTGATGAAGATATTAAAAAGAGCGGTTCTACTGCTGACTTAAGCGGAGTTACAATTGTTGACCCTGCAAAAGATGCAAATGCAGATAAGTATGCAGAAATTCTTTACAAGGCTCGCGAAGGAAAAATCAATAAGAAGACTGGTCAGGCAGAATATGCTGATGTTGCCGCTGCTAAAGAATACATTCTTAAAGACCACACAATGTACGGTGCCTTAATTCTTAAAGCTGGCGATGCAGACGGTTTTGTTTCTGGTGCATGCCATTCAACAGCTAACACACTTCGCCCAGGTTTACAGGTAATTAAAACTGCTCCTGGATTTAAGACAGTTTCTTCTTGTTTCATTATGGTTGCTCCAGAAGGCGGAAACAAATATGTTCCAGAAGGAGTTGCAGTATTTGGTGACTGTGCTATTAATATTGAACCTTCTGCAGAAGAACTTGCTGATATTGCAATTGCATCTGCTGATACAGCAAAGAAGATTGGTGGAATTGAACCTCGTGTTGCAATGCTTTCTTTCTCTACAAAAGGTTCTGGAAACGATGCAAAATTCTATGACACTGTAACAAAAGTTCAAAAAGCTACTGAATTAGCAAAAGCAGCAGCTCCAGATTTAGCTTTAGATGGTGAATTCCAGTTCGATGCAGCAGTTGCTCCAGAAGTTGGAGAACTCAAAGCTCCTGGAAGCAAGGTTGCAGGTCATGCAAATACATTCATCTTCCCTAACATTAATGCAGGTAACATTGGTTATAAGATTTGCCAGCGCATGGGTGGATGGATGGCAATTGGTCCTGTTTGTCAGGGCTTTGCAAAACCATTAAACGACTTAAGCCGCGGCTGTAATGTTGATGATATAGTAGCCACTGTCGCTGTCACAGCTTTGCAAGCCTAGACCTCAATGCGAGTTTTGCGCAGCAAACTCGGTAAGCACGCGCCAGCGTGCGACTAACTGCTTTACAGGCCTAAATCAAGTTTTATACGAGCTTAGGAAAAAATTTCTTTAACTTTCTTAAGCTCTGAAATAATCTGTATTTTCTGTGGACAGTGTCTTTCGCAGTGTCCGCAGCCTATACAATCTGCAGGGGAACCTCCATTCTTGGAAGCTTCCCCATAATTCCACTTAAGACCATTTGAAAGCGAATATTTATTCTGATCATTGTACAACTGGAAGAAACGAGGAATATCAATCTTCTTTGGACAACCGCCTGTTGAAGGATCTGTACAATAATGACAGCCTGTACAAGGTACAAGAATAGAATTTTTGATGATTTCGCCTGCTTTTTCCACCACCCCGGCTTCTTCTTTTGTAAGAGGTTTAAAATCCTTCATATAAGACATGTTGTCTTCCAGCTGTTCCATATTGCTCATTCCACTTAAAACAACAATTACATTATCCAGTGAAGCAGCATAACGGATTCCCCATGAAGCAATAGACAAATCTGGCTGAGCAGCCTTCAAAAGTTTTTCTGCCTCAGGAGTTACCTTTGCAAGATTTCCACCCTTGAGCGGTTCCATTACAGAAATCCATTTATTGTATTTTCCGGCAGCAATTTCATAACAACGACGACTGGCAACATCATTACTTTCCCAGTCAATGTAGTTAATCTGAAGCTGAATAAGTTCAATCTCTTTATGATGGCGTTCCAGTGCCCATTCCAGAACTTCCGGACTGTCATGAAAAGAAAATCCCGGATGTTTGATTTTTCCTTCTGCCTTCATTCTCTGCATGAATTCAAAACCGCCCAGTTTTTCTGCCTTTTCAAACAAATCTTTATTCATGGCGTGGAGGAAGTAATAGTCAAAATATTCTACACCACAATTTGCCAGCTGCTGATTAAAAATCTTTTCAAAATCGGCAGTTTTCTTTACATTCCAGAGAGGCATTTTTGTAGTTACCTGAAATTTTTCCCGAGGATATCTTTTTGCCACAAGTTCCCCGAAAATCTTTTCGCTCATTCCCCCGTGATATACCCAGGCTGTATCAAAATAAGAAAAGCCCTGTGATATATAGGCATCTATCATCTCTCTAGTTTTTTCAATATCAACATTGTTCCAGGTCTTATCTTCCGACCAGGGAAGTCTCATCAATCCAAATCCAAGTTTGTTCATCTGTTCTTACTCCTTAGTGATTCTGCATCTTTTCTATAAATAATTCATACAAATCACGGTCAAGCATTATACCTTCTTTGTATTCCCAGTTTGTACCCGAACGAGCATGTTCCTCAATTCCAAAAGGACCACGGAAATTCCAGAGAGCCCAGCCAAAACCCATTTCGTTACAAACATCAAAGAAGTCCCGGTACCAGGCTAAAGCAGTATCATTTCTAACCTTGTTGTAAACTCCACATTCACCAATATGAACTTTTGAGCCTGCATCAGCCATTTTTTTCCATGGTGCATAAAATTCTTTCAAAGCGGCCTTATCCCAAACCTTGCCATTTTCTTCGGTGCCTGGCCATTTTGGATAATCCCATTCAAAAGAACCATTTTTTTCATTCCATTCAGATTTCCAGTGGGTCAAGTGGAAAGGCTGATATCCACGTCCACTCATTGTAACATTCAAATCTGCAAGTTCAGGAGCTGCCATATGACCGCCACCAAGACCATCACAAATAATTTCACGGTCTGGAGTAACTGCTCTTACAGCCTTAGCAACCCTGCCCATTATCATCTTGTGATTATCTCGGGTAAGTCCATACTGACCTGGGGCAGGAGGTTCATTCAAAAGGTCAAAACTAAGCTGCTCCTTAGAATAATTTTTATAACGCTTAGCAAACATTGCCCAAAGATTTGTAAAAGCATCCTGAGCAATTTTATCTGTCCAGAGATTATGACGTTCCAGCTCATTTCCATTTATACAATAACCTGGCCCGCGGTGAACATTCAAAGAACAATGCAAACCTCTTGAAACAATTGCTTCCACCGCTTTATCAAGAACCTTGAGCATTTCTTCATCATATTCATCATACTTAAAATCGTGAATAAAATAACGATAGTCTGTTGGAAGACGGACGAAATTACAGCCCATTCCTTTTATAAAATCCAGATCGTGTTCATCTATATGAATTCTACCAGGATTGATAACTAAATCTTTCCAGCCAGCACTAAAAAACCATAAAACATTAAATCCATACCACATAATGACTCCAATTACTTTGATTTAACAACAAGTTTGAAAAGAATCATCTAACAAATCTATACTGATGTGTTATATTTCTAGTTTTTTTTGAGGACTATAGCGGTAATATCATCTTCACGAGGAATAGAACCACGGAAATCAGAAACTGCATCACTTAAAATACCAAGAATTTCAGTTGACGAAGCCTGATGATTTTTTTTGACAATTTCTTCTATGCGTTTACGTCCAAATTCATCCTGATTTTCATTCTGAATTTCAGTAATACCATCTGTAAAACAAAGCAGAATATCATCTTTTTTCATTTCAAAGGTTACATCTGCATAATTAACCATCATTTCTGCCATTCCTACAGCACCATAATGTTTTCCTTCTACAAGTTTTTCCAGAGAAACAATTTCTCCTTTTTCGCCGGAATAATAAACAGGATAAGGATGACCTGCTACAGACATTTCAACACTGCACACGCTGTCATTTATATTATTCATTCGGAGCATAAGCCCTGTAAGATAATTTTCAACTTCGCCTTTTTCATCAATAAAGGTATCGTTTACTTCTTCCATGGCTTTGGAAAGTTTTGTCATTTTTATAAGGGAATTATTAAAGGCCTGCTGAATGATATTTTTAGAAAGCATGGTTACCAAAGCAGCTGCCACTCCATGACCAGAAGCATCAAAAACAGCAAGTCCATCCAGATTATTTCCGCTTATGAAAAAATCATACAAGTCGCCGGATACCTTACTCAAAGGATAATAATCCATGGCAATATCCCAGCCAGATAAAACCATCTGTGGTTTTACAAAAAATTTCTGCTGAACGATTGCTGCCATTGTCAGGTTCTTTTCTGCCCTGTCCAATTCCTGTGTCAGACGATTATTTGCAACTCTTAGACCGACAGTCTGTTTATTAACTTCCTGCTTCAAATCGCGGTTTAACTGTTCATTCTTTAAGTAAATCTTGTTGTATTTTGCTGAAATATAAACAATAAAGAATGCAATTGTAAGCAAAAATCCAAAAAGGGTGAAATACGGAGAACTTACATCTCTTAAAACATCACGGATAACTATATCAAAAAACATTGAAATCAGAATTGGTAAAAATCCAATATGATAGATAATCGAGCGTCTTCTTTTCAATGCATTAAACAGAGCTTTAATTGCCATAACTTCTGCTGCAAAAAATTGCAGAGTATAGAAAATCAGCATTGGCATACAAAGTTTCATCAGAGAATTAAAATCAGGAGCAGCCAGGGTGATAATAACAGTTACATACAAAAAGAAATGTCTTAAAACAACCAGCCACACAGGAATTTTGTATTTTAAAAATGCCAGGATAAATGAAATTACCAGAAAAATTGATGTATAAGTTGTACAGCACAAAAACAACTTTACAAAAGTAAAATGATTTACAAAACCACTACTATATGAAGGAAGTTCCGAAGCAAAGAAGTACAAAAGGAAAAAAGCTGCAGAAGCACAGAGCAAAGAAAAATTTAATATGGCTAAATCCTTTTTATTTGCAAGAAAAAGAATAAAAAGAAAGGCAAAAGCACAGGCAAGTATTCCATCAAAAAACAGGTAAACTTTTGCATGGAAAAAATTTAAATAACTGGCTGCTCTTTTTGCCAGGTCATACTCTGTTATAAAAAGTCCTTTTCCAACCGAAGCACGCCCCTGGGAAAGAACCTTCATATAAATAACATTTTCTCCATCAGTTTTAAGTAAATCCTGAGGAAGAAAATAACAGTAAGATGCAAACAGAGAAGAATAAGCATTTTCTCCAAAACCACCCATTTGTCCAACACTATAACCATTGAGCCAGGTACGTTCTGAAAAATGCACATAAGGTACTACAAAACCTAAAGCCTGTTCAGATAAATCTTCGGTAAGGGTAAAAGGAATTCGAATCCAAATATAATGTGTATCAGAACCAACTAAATCTGAAAGATTCTGAAATCCCAATGTCAAAGGAAGATATGAATAGCCTTCTGCATCTTCAACAGTATCAGACTCACTTCCCATGGACCAGGAAACACATTCATCAAGAACAATTTTTTTATCATTCTTAATGACACTACAAGATAAAAATAACAAAGATGATATTAAAATGATAAACTGACAAACTCTAATTTTCACGGGTTATTATTATAACACCACAAAATGAAAAAGAGATACTATTAATTATAACTTTCCTTTAAGTTTTTCTAAAAAAGCCTCGCAGCCTTCCAGGACATCTTCATAAGTCTGGTCAAAATTTCCTGTATACCAGGGATCTGCAATATCACGGTCTTTTCCTGCAAAAGAAAGTAGCATTTTGATTTTATGGTCAGGATCTGGAGCCCACATTCGATTCATGTAATAAAGATTTTCATCATCCATTGCAACAAGATAATCATACTTTTCATAATCATCTGAACGAATCTGACGGGCTGCACGGCGAGTAAAAGGAATGCCCATCTGGCGGAGTTTTGTACGGGTTCCGTAATGAATGTCATTTCCAATTTCTTCGCGACTGGTAGCGGCAGACTCAATTAAAAAATCAGCTTCGCATCCAGCGCGACGAACAAGTTCCTTCATCACAAATTCAGCCATTGGCGAGCGACAAATGTTACCATGACAAATAAAAAGAATTTTAGTCACAAAAAAAACTCCAGACGAAAAGTATTTTTGTATTATATTATAAATACTGATTTTTTTCCCACCAAAAAGCCGTCTGACCACTCACAAGCCTTTAAAAAATTTCACGCATATATTTTATAACAAAGCCTATACAAATTATTGAAAATACTGTTTTTTTTTATAGTATTTTACTAAATATTTAACTTACGGAGGATTGTTATGAAATCTACATTAAAAAATTTATTAAAGCTTACAAGCTGTACAACTCTTGTGGCTCTGCTCTTTAGCTGCACACCTGCAACAGGTGGCTCTACTACCGGTTCAGGTGACACTGTTACTGGTACAAGTGGTGTTACTTTTAGTACTACTTATACAGAACCAACCTTACCTGCAAGTGTTGGCACTGACCCGTTCAAAGGTCATACTTATAGAGTCACAAGTTCTTACAGTAGCAGTAGCTATAGCAGCAGTAGCGAGTCTAGTTATACTTTTGGAAACAATAATGAACTAACTTATACCTACACTTCCACTTCTACAACAACATCAGGTACAACCACTAGTAGAAGCGGACAAAAATATTCCTACAGTTATGATGCAACTACAAAAGCATTAAGTGTTAAAATTACACATACATATCTGAAAGTTCCAGGTTCAACTGAATATAGATGGTATACTTATGCAGAATATATTAATACTCAATTAAATATTACTCGTTCTCAACTTAATGAAATAGGTAATACTACTATTTATACAGACTATACAGACGAACAGTTAAGAGAATTGATTCAAGCCTCTTGTATCCAAGCTAAATATCAGTTTGAAACAATAAATCTTTGGAAGGCAGAACTTGACACCTCTAATAATCTAGTACTTCGTACAAGTTACTACATAACAGCACCTTCTTCTTTAACAAACAATAGCTCCCATTCTGTATCTTATTTCAGTAGTCAAAACTCCACTTCGATAAATTTCAGTTTAAATATTCTTCCAACTACTAGTGCATTGCCGCCTAACGGATCCGAGGGAGTCATTTATTCAAAAGGTAGTGTTTATACTAACAAATATTCTTCAGGAACTTCTGAATCAAAGAATTTTAATATAACAAATATCACTTCAAATACAATTTCTGCAGCTGAATATACATATTTTTCAATAGGCTCTTCAACAGTATACTACCTTGTTTCAGGCGGTGTAACATTACAGCTTAACTACACTTACACTCTTGGAAATGATAATAACCTTGTTATAACTGTAACTGGCTCAGATGATACTACAAAAGACTACTTAAGAACTTTGCTTGGAGATAGCACTCTGACAAATCCTTCTATAACTGCCAGCAGTTCTACTGGTTCTTCAATATACACATTAGTACAGTAGCAAATCACAACCACCCGTCAAACGGGTGGTTTGCTCTTAGCCTATAAGGCTAAGGGTCTCAAGCCGAGACTTAAGTCCCACGCTTTCACTTACGTTCAAGCCTATTGCAGCTTATCACCCGCAGGCCCTTAAAAGGCCTTTGGTACTACTTACTACCCTTAAAAGGGTCCTGGTATTCTTTTTCAGTAACCTTATCCATTGCTATATCATGGGCTTCCTGTTCCTGTA
>CAMPAL010000085.1 GCA_946631855.1 uncultured Treponema sp.
CTTGGTCTTGAAGAAGAGTATCATGATAAGATGATGAGCGAACTTGATGAAGGTCAGAAGGTTCGTGTTTTGCTGGCTCAGGCAATTTATGGAAACCCGGATGCACTGATTCTCGATGAACCTACAAACGGTCTTGATATTGAATCAATCACCTGGCTTGAAAACTTCCTTCTTGATTTTGAAAACACAGTAATCGTAGTTTCGCATGACCGACACTTTTTGAATACTGTTTGTACATACATCTGCGATATTGACTTTGGAAAGATTACTCAGTTCTCTGGTAACTATGATTTCTGGTATCAGATGACTCAGATTATGCAGCGTCAGGCTCATGAACAGCAGAAGAAAACTGAAGATAAAATGAAGGATTTGAAAGAGTTTATTTTAAGATTCAGTTCTAATGCTTCAAAAGCAAAACAGGCAACTTCAAGAAAGAAGATTTACGATAAACTTGCTGAAAGTATGGAAGAAATTCCTGTTTCAACCAGAAAGTTCCCATATGTAAACTTCAAAATGGATCGTGAAATTGGAAATAATGTACTTGAAATAAAGAACTTAAATTACACAGATCCTGAAGGAAATGTTCTTCTTAAAGATTTCAGTTTGAAAATCAACCGTACAGATAAACTTGCTTTTGTAGGAATTGAGCATAATTCTATTACAGCTTTGTTTGATATTATTAATGGTCGTATTAAACCTACAAGCGGCGAGTTCTTCTGGGGGCAGACAACTAGTCAAACTTATTTACCACGTGATAATCATGAAGAATTTGATAATGATTTGAACATTACTGAATGGCTGAAACAGTATTCTAAAGAGCAGGATGACGCTTATGTTCGTGGATTCCTTGGACGTATGCTTTTCTCTGGTGATGAATCTTTGAAAAAGGTAAAGGTTCTGTCCGGTGGTGAAAAAGTTCGTTGTATGCTTTCTAAATTAATGCTGTCTGGTGCAAACTGTATTACAATGGATGACCCTACAAATCATCTTGACCTTGAAGCAATTCAGTCTTTAAATGAAGGTTTAATTTCTTTCCCTGGTGTTCTTTTGTTCTCTTCTCATGACCACGAATTTATTCAGTCTATTGCCAATAGAATTGTAGAAATTACACCAAATGGAGTAATTGACAGAATGATGAGTTTTGATGACTACATCACTGATGATACAATCACTGAACAGAGAAAGAAGTTATACGAAGGTACTGGTAAGAAAATTAAATACAGAGTTTAACCTTTAGCTTTCAGTTGTGATAAAAAGTCGCTGAACATCTGGCCGGTTTCTTCTTCAGTTATTTGTTTTGGTTCGTGATACTCAACAAGATTTGAAGGAATTTCGTCCAGAAAGCGGCTTGGTTCAGCTTCGGCAACCATCTGTCCTTTTCTTCTTTTTCTGCATGCAGATATAATAAGCTTGTCTCGGGCTCTTGTAATTGCAACATAGAAGAGACGTCTTTCTTCTTCTACATCACCATTATTTTCTTCTACAGAACGGGCATGTGGAATAAGACCTTCTTCCGCCCCTGCAATAAAGACAACAGGAAATTCCAGTCCTTTTGAAGCATGAATGGTCATAAGATTGACCTTTCCTTTATCACCCTCATCATCACCATTATCACGGCTCAGAAGTGTAATTCTATTCAAATAATTAAAAAGATTTGGATTTTCATTTTCTGGATCATTTTCCCAGATTTCCATTGAGTTTAAAAGACTTTCTATGTTCAGTAACTTAAAACGAACAGCCTTTTCACTTTTAGAATATTCCGAAATTAAATGATCTTTGTAATTGATGTCTTCCACCATCTGGCGGACTTTATTTGCAAGCCCTCGGCCACTTAATAACTTTTGTCTTTGATTTTCAATCAGGCTTACAAATTCCTGTAAATCATCTTTTAATGCATCATTTGCAGGGGAGTCCTGGCGATTTATTAGCGAAATAATTGCATTCCACATAGTACAGCCCTGGAGTTCAGCTTCATCATTTAACAGCTGGATTGCAGCACGTCCAATACCGCGGCGGGGTGTATTAATAATTCTTAAAAGATTAATATCATCATCGTGGTTGGAAATAAATCGCAGATAACTGATAACATCTTTAATTTCTTTTCTTTCAAAAAATGAAGTTCCACCACTCATGGTGTAGGGAATATTATTCTGCAAAAATGCTTCTTCAATGAAACGGCTCTGTGTATTTGCCCTCATTAAAACACCAAAATCATCGTATTTTCGCTTTTCTTCGAGTGCAATTCCAAGAATACTTTCGGCAATAAAATCTGCTTCGTCAGTTTCATTTTCTGGCATAAAAATTTCGATAGGTTTTCCGGCTCCGTTTCCAGACCAGAGTTTTTTATCTTTTCGATTTGTATTATGCGAAATTACTCCGTTTGCGGCTTCAAGAATTGTTCCTGTAGAACGGTAATTTTGTTCAAGGCGGATTTCAGTTACGTTAAAATCATGCTCAAAATTTACAATATTCTGGTAATCGGCACCTCGCCAGCTGTAGATGGACTGATCATCATCACCAACAACAGCAACGTTCTGGTCTGCCAGTAAATGCATAAATTCATATTGCTGATGACTTGTATCTTGAAATTCATCCACCATAATATATTTGTAGCGGTCGCGGTATTTAGCCAGAACTTCAGGGTGTTCCTTAAACAGTTTGATAGGAAGTACAATTAAATCATCAAAATCAACGGCATTGTAAAGTTTTAGACCTTCCTGGTAACTTTCGTACAAGGGCCTGTACATATCATTCATTGTGTCCCAGTTTTTACGGCCTGTTTTTATATTTGAGATGATATTACCGATGGTGTAGATATCCATTGCTTCTGGAGAAAATTTAAGTTCCCGTCCACATTCTTTAATTAAGGCAACCCGGTCTGTTTCATCATAGATACTGAAATTTTCCCGATATCCTAATTTTTCAATATCAGCACGTAAAATTTTTACCCCAAATGCGTGAAAAGTTGAAACTGTAAGATTCTGTAATTTTTTCTGAGTTAAACTTTTAATTCGGTCTGACATTTCTTTTGCGGCTTTATTTGTAAAGGTAAGGGCAAGAATCTGACTTTGAGGAATCCCTTTATCAAGCATATGAGCAATTCTAAAGGTAATTACACGTGTTTTTCCGCTGCCAGCTCCTGCAATAATTAAAATTGCACCGTCAGTTGTTGTTACAGCACGATATTGTTGAGGATTTAATTCATTTTTTAAAGTTTCAAGATCAAGCATGGGTCTAATAATATAACATTGAAAACAAGCTTTAACAATTAGGTAACTAATCAGTTTGATATTATATGATTTTCAGTGTATAATATCATATAATTAAATTCTGGGGATAATTTTAAAATGAATAGTGCAGTAAGCTCTTTTTTATCACGTCATAATTTTGTTAATTATGTAGATGTTTTATCTGTTGCTCAGGCTATCCTTGATGATATGCATAAGGGGCTTAAAAAAGAAAAATCGGATCAGGATATGATTCGTACTTTTTCTAATCCTCCAGAGAAATCTGCAAAAGGAAAATCTGTAATTGTTATTGATGCCGGCGGTACAAACTTCCGTTCCTGCCTTGTAACTTTTGATGATAATGGCATTCCTTCAATTTCTGAAATGGAAAAAACAAAAATGCCAGGTGTTGAAAAAGAACTTTCTAAAAAGGAATTCTTTGAACAGTTTGCAGTAAATCTTGAACATCTTAAAAATAAATCTGATAGAATCGGTTTCTGTTTTTCATATCCAATGGAAATTAAAGAAAATGGTGATGGAGTTCTTTTAGGTTTTTCAAAAGAAGTAAAGGCTCCAGAAGTAATTGGTTGTGAAATTGGAAAGTGCCTTAAAGAAGTTCTTAAAGAACATGGATGGAACTCAATCAACCGTATTACTTTATGTAATGATACAGTTTCTGCTTTGCTTGCTGGTGCGGCTTGTGCAACTGATGGTGATAAATATTCTTCATATATCGGATTTATTCTTGGAACCGGTATGAATGCTGCTTATCTTCAGCCTGATTCTAAAGAATATAATTTGAAGAAGCAGATAATTGTTTGTGAAAGTGGAAAATTTTTAAGTGTAAATCGTTCTGATTTTGATATTGCTTTCGCAAATACTACAAATAATCCTGGTGCCTTCTACCTTGAAAAACTTTGTTCAGGAGCTTATCTTGGACCTCTTTCATGGTTTGCATTACAGGCTGCTGCAAAAGACGGATTGTTTACTGAAAAAACTGCAAAGGCTATTGAAAAACTTGAACTTCTAACATTGATTGAAGTTGATAAATTCCTTCACGGTCCATACAACAAAGAGTCTGCTCTTGGAAAAATTGCCTGTGAAACAGCAAGTGATGAAGATATGGACAGAATTTTCCAGATTTTGAATGCTATTGTAGAACGTTCTGCCCGTTATTCAGCAGCAATTCTTACAGCTTGTGCAATTCAGACTGGCCAGGGAAAAAATGCAGCAAAACCAATCTGTATTTTGTGTGATGGAACAACATTCTTTAAGACTTATAAAATTAAGGAACGTGTAAATGCATACCTTGATGAAGTGCTCACAAAGGAACTTGAAATTAACTGGAATATAGTTTCTTGTGATAACGATATAACTCTTGGTACTGCAATTGCAGGTTTAATTGACTAAATTAAAAATCTTGGGTGGAAATAGAGGGGATTTATGTCATTTAAGAAGAGTTTAGGAAAATCATTTGTACTTTTAATCATCATTCTTATTCTGATTGTGGGTGGATTACTCTGGTTTGATTATCTTGGAGTAGTTCATGTGAAAAATATTTTTGCTCCACTGTACACTTTGATGCATAAAACTCCCCAGACTTCTACTACAGCAACTCAGTCAAAACCACTTGTAGCTAATCTTGATGAAGACCGGCTTTTAAAACAAAGAGAAGCTCTTGATATTTATAAGGAAGAACTTGAAAAACGCGAAGCTGATATAGAGGCTGTTGAAAAACAGAACGAACAGGTTTCTGCAGAACTGGCTGAAAGAGAAAAAAATCAGGAAGAAAGAGAAAAAACATTTAACTCAACTGTAAAAAAATACGATGATAAGAATATAAACGTTGAACAGATTGCTAAAAATCTGAATGGTATGCGACCAGAAGCAGCGGTTGATATTCTTAAAGCTATGGATGATCAAACTGTTATTGATGTCCTTCGTAAGGTTGAAGAATTGGCTGCTGCAAATGGTTCTTCATCTATGGGTTCTTACTGGTTATCTTTAATGCCACCTGAGCGGGCTGCAGAAATACAGCGCAAGATGATAAGTAAACCAGAGGCTTTAGACTAATCCTTCAGAATGGCAAATCTTCAACGGGAGAAATAGGAGATTTGCCAAGTGTCATATCAGGCAATCACAGATATCATCGTAAATCCTGCAAAAACTCAGGACTTGCAGTTATCTAATCCAGTAAAAGATTCTCAAAATTATACTTCTTCTCAAAGTTTTTCTGAATTAATTTCATTTTATAGAAATGAAAATAGTGGAAAATCAGAAGAGGTAAAATCAACATCTGACGAAAAACCTGTAACTGAAGAAGAAACTGTTGAAAAGGCAAAAACTTCTGAAACAGAATCTTCTGAAAAAGTTGAAAAAAAATCTGAAAGCTCAAAAATTGAAAAAAAGGATGAAAAAGCTGAAAGAGTTTCGTCAAAAGATGAAGAAAAGACTTCTGGAAAAACAGATAAAACTGCAAAAAATGTAAATGTTTCTGAAAAAAATCTCAAAGAAGTTTCTGAAAAAAATGAAAAATCATTAAATGCTAAGGAATTTTCAAAACTTAATCAGCTTATTGAAGAGGGGAAAAATAAGGATACTGATCAGATTGAAATTTCTAAGAAAGGAATGTCTGTAAAAACTGAACTTACTAATGAAAAGAAAGTAAAATCTGAGGAAAAATCAGAACAGTTTGAAGAAATCATTCCACTTCAGCTTGAAAATCAACTTGCTTCATCTGTTGTAAAAACTTCTGATGGTGAAGAAAGTCAGGATTTTGATTTTTCAGAAAATTCTTCTGAAAGTAAAAAAGTTTATACTTTAGATAAAGAGGGAAAAATCACTGTTGAAGATTTTAGAACTCAAGTTACTTCTGAAGTAGAAACTGAAAAAAAATCTGAACTGAAAATTACAGAAATTAAACAGACTGGCGAAAACAGTGCAACTATTACTATGGATTTTAATCAGACTGCAAATAATGATGTTCTTTCAATGAATAATCAGACTGCAGCCGCAAATGGTTCTAACTTCCAGCAGATGTTGTCAAATCAGATTCAGAATAATGCTCCGGAATTTGTAAAAGCAGGAAACTTAATTTTAAAAGATAATAATCAGGGAACAATCAATCTTGTTTTACATCCAGATGATTTAGGAAATGTAAAAATTCACCTTTCATTGGATGGAAAAACTATCAGCGGACAAATTACTGTTGCTACTAAAGAAGCTCTTCAGGTTTTTAAGGATAATGCAGAAACTTTGAGAGAAGCTTTTATTAAGAATGGTTTTGATGCTGCTAATTTTGATGTTGCATACAATAATGGTGGTTCTTTCAACGGAAATTCAAATTTTAATCAGCAAAATGATGGAAATCACATGATTGGAAGAAAACTTTACCAGTCGAATGCAGAAGCTCTTGATTTAGAATTAGAAAATATTATTGAAAATACACAGGATATTTCAAATTATTCTGTAAACATCGTTGCATAAAGTGACGATAGATAAAAATGTACGCATAAAAAGTGTAAAGGAGAAATGATGGAACTACTTAACACACAAATGACTGCGAGTGAAAAACTAAATGTTGAAAATCAGGTCAACACTTATAATAAATCACTCGTTCAAAACGGAAGAAAAACTTCCAACGAGCTGGGAAAAGATGACTTCTTAAAGCTGCTCATCACCCAGCTTTCAAATCAGGATCCGACAAATCCTATGGAAAATACTGAATTTATTTCACAGATGGCACAGTTTTCATCTCTGGAACAGATGACTAACATGAGTACATCATTCAGTAAAATGGCTTCTTTTATTAATAGTTCAGAAGCTGCGTCTACTTTAGGTAAGACTGTTGAATTGAATATTGGTGATACAACCACTACTGGAATTGTGGAAGGGGCAACTCGTGGGGAAAATCCACAGATTCTTGTAAACGGCATGTATTATAGCATGGATAAAATAGCAGCGATTTACGCTAACTAAAATTGTTAAAAGAGGGATAGATATATGATGAGATCACTTTATTCTGGAGTTTCTGGATTACAGAATCACCAGACAAGAATGGACGTTATTGGTAACAACATTTCAAACGTTAATACAAATGGTTTTAAAAGAGGTCGAGTTAACTTCCAGGACATGATTAGTCAGCAGTTAAGTGGTGCTGCAAAACCTACTGATGAACTTGGTGGTGTAAACCCTAAGGAAGTAGGTCTTGGTATGACTGTTGCTTCAATTGATAATGTATTTACTCAGGGTAACTTACAGTCAACTGGAGTTTCTACAGATATCGCTATTCAGGGAAATGGTTTCTTTATCATGAAAAGTGGTGAAGAATCTTTCTACACACGTAACGGTTCTTTTGGTCTTGATTCAGATGGAACTCTTGTAAATCCTGCAAATGGTATGAGAGTTCAAGGATGGATGGCTGATGAAGTAAACGGACAGATGTTGGTTTCTACAGCTGCAACTCCAGAAGATTTGATTATCCCTGTTGGTTCTAAAGATCCTGCAAAAGAAACTACAAATGTTAATTTTGCCTGTAACTTAAATAAAAATACTCCAGAAATCCTTGAAGGAGCATCAGCAGATGATATTTACAAGGGAACCTGGGGAACTGAACAGAAAATCTATGACAGCTTTGGAAATGAACACATGCTTTCTGTTTCATTCCGCCGTGTAGTTGGTAATCCTAATCAGTGGCAGGCAACAGTACAGATTGACCCTGATAACGCTGATTATACACAGACACGTGTTGGGCTTGGAACAACAGATGGTGTAGAAAATACCTTCCTTGTAAACTTTGATAATTTTGGTGCACTTCAATCAGTAACTGATTCTGCAGGAAATGTAACAAATCCAGAAGGACAGATTGTTCTTCAGACTTCATTCGCTGTTGCAGAATCAAACCCTGATGGAGAAGGAAATCCTTACCGCCAGACTTTGAACATTAATTTGGGAACAATTGGTTCTTTTAAGGATACAATTACTCAGTCTGCTTCTAAATCTACAACAAAAGCTTTCTACCAGGATGGATATACAATGGGTTACCTTGATAACTTCAAGATTGACTCAAGCGGAATTATCACTGGTGTATATTCAAATGGTACAAACCGTACAATCGGTCAGATAGCAATGGCAACCTTCGCAAATGATCGTGGTTTGGAAAAAGCCGGAGATAACACTTATGTTGAATCAAACAACTCTGGAATGGCTCGTATTGGTGAATCTGGAACAGCTGGAAAAGGTACTTTAATGGCTGGTGCTTTGGAAATGTCAAACGTTGACTTATCTGAACAGATGACAGATATGATTGTAACTCAGCGTGGTTTCCAGTCTAATGCAAAGACCATTCAGACAGCTGATACTTTACTTGAAACAGTATTGAGCCTTAAGAGATAATAGGTTCTAGGTTATAGGTGCTAGGTTCTAGGTGATAGGGGGTAGTGCCTGTAGTTTAGTTTTGGTAGCTAAGTGGTAGCTGCTAGAATATTTTATTATTGATTTGAAAAATTTAATCCCGGTAGATAATCCATCAATCTGCCGGGATTTTTTTTTATAAAAATATAAAATGAAAAAGATTAAGACTATGCTTCTTTATGATATGGTTTTAGAATTTCAACAATTCTTTCTTTCTTAAAAAGGGTAGCATAGGTGTAGGCACTCATTCCCATCATATCTTTTACATCTGGATCTGAGCCATTTTCTGCAAGCAGCTTTACAATGTTTTCTCTGTTTGCACCTACAGCAAGGATAAGGTTTGTCTGACCTTCTTTATTGATTGTGTTCAAATCAGCACCCTTTTCAATAAGGAATTTAGTGATTTTTTCGTTACCACGCCAGACTGCATCCATAACAGCTGTATAACCACGATCATCTGAAACTGCATTTAATTCTGCACCCAAATCCAAAATCATTTTTGTAAATTCAAAGTTATCATTTCGGCAGGCAATATTAAGCATAGGAACACCCATATCGTCACGGGAATTAACGCTCATACCAGCTTCAAGGAATTCATTTACAATTTCGATTTTATCTTTAGCAATATAGGTGGCAAAACAGTCGGAGGTGAAAGGAATACCTCGGTTCAGAAGAGAATTCTTTGCAAGTCTCTGTACTGAAAGCTCCTGAATTGATTTATATTTTTTAGAAATGAATTTTTCAATATCATCAATTTCAAGGTCTTTAATTACATCTTTTGCAAATAAAAAATTATTTTTTAAGAATGTAAGATTTGTAAATACAGGGATTTTATCGAATGCAAAAAATCCAATTAAACTTGATAAAATGTTTTTATTTTCTTCTGAAAGATCATTTTCCTTATCAAAGAGAATAAAACATCCGGCAATATCTTTTAGATTCTTCTTTTTTGAAGATAAATCTTTTGTTTCTAAAGCACTAGTAATTATTTTATTTTTTTTATCAGCTGATAATAAACTTTCCTTAATAGTGTTATAGACTCTCTCGTTGTTTGTTAATGCGAACCATTTCATAGAATAAATTATAAATTACATTAGTTTTAACTTCAAGAAAATAAACGTATATTATAGGTTGATTTATTTAGATGGAAAAAGTAAATTTATAGTATGAAGAATCTTATTAAAAGTATAATTTTTTCATTTTGTCTAATCCTTGTTTCTACTTCCTGTTATTTTTTTTATACAGCAGAAGATAATTATATTTTAGTAGATTCAAAATATTATTTATTCAAAGATTATGATTCTATGTGTGAAGTTGCTCCTGCTTTGATTAATTCTTCATTTACTGAATGGCATTTAAATTCAAACAAGTTTAAACAAAAATTAGAAAAATATTATGGAAATATTGATATACATGCTTATTCTATAACTGAGTTAAATACTTATAGTGATTCTACTAATACTTATAATTATTGTATTTATAAAAGTTCTGGAGAAACTTTTTCTTCTGGTACATCAAATATTTCAATTTCAGGAACTTTTTTTGTTATCACAGATAAAGCAAATAGCATTTCAACAGTCTTTTATTTAAATTAAAAAATTAATTTTTTTTCAAAAAATGCCTTTTATGTTATTGACACAAAAGTGCCTTTCAGATATAGTAATATACATCAACGCCGCAGTAGCTCAGTTGGTAGAGCGCCGGACTGAAAATCCGTATGTCGTTGGTTCGATTCCAACCTGTGGCAAAGGCTTCTAACACTGTTAGAAGCCTTTTTTTTATGCCTATTGCAAAGCTCTCTAAAGAAATCCGTATTGAATCAAGTAAAAATCTAACCCAAAGAGATTCGGTTACTCATGTAAAAATCTAACCGTAATTATTTAGACCATGGAACTGCCAGAGCAATAAG
>CAMPAL010000086.1 GCA_946631855.1 uncultured Treponema sp.
TATTCTTACAAACAAAATAACCGTGAACATAAGAGTGATTATAAATAGGCATGAAGAGATAAAGATTATTAGATTCTGTCTTCATTTTAGAAGGCATTAAATCTCTGGTGTTTATAATTTCTCTTGGATATTTTTCATTATTCTGGATTGAAGTTATAGCCTGCATTTGATTTCCATAATTCAAATTGGCAGGGAGAGTTTCGGCAGTGTTTATAAGAACCGAAGTCCAGTCTGATTTTAGGAAGATACAAAAATCAGAACCTTCAAAATGATGAGACTTTTGGAAGAAGATGTCCAAATTTGTCATGAGAGTAAACACATCTGTCGCCTCGGTAAAAATTTCATCCATAATTTCCAAATGTGAATTGAAAGTTTCGTTTTCGTTGGAATAGGACATTATATCAATAGGCAACCTTTTTTGTTTATCGCTATTTTCTTCTGTACAACCACAAGAAACTCTGTAAACTGGGCTGGATTTTATTTTTATTACTTCAAGATCAAAATAACCGGCCATTACCTTTCTTGCGGCTTCATAACCAACTATATCTGCATTACTTTTTACTGTAGTTAATGATGGATTCATGCTGCTAGAAAGAACTAAATCATCATAACCAATTACTTTTAACTCCTGAGGAATTTGAATGCCAAGTTCATCGGCTCTTTTAATTACAGCCATTGCCATAAGATCGCTTGCACAAACAATTGCCTGAGGTCTTTGTTCTGGATCTTTTAAGATTTCATCAATACTTTCATAAGCACATTGATAATTTGTTCTTTCTACGGTGTAGGTTTTCTGTGGATTAAGGGTAATTCCATTATCCTGAAGAGCAGTTCTGTAAGCCTTATAACGTTCACTAAAATCTATGGAATTTTCTTTACCTGTAAAATAGGCAAATTCTTTTACACCATGTTCTTTGATTAAATGACAGATTAATTCATAAAAACCAGAATAATTGTCAATTTTTATACATGGAATATCTTTTAACTGGGCATTTACAGAAATGGCAGGAACTTTTGCCTGTAAAATTCTTTGTCTTTCTTTTTCAAGAATTCTTGGATTTTTGATTAAGTCTGCAAGAATAATCACGCCATCATAATCTTCGTAATTTACAAGGCGGTAGATTGAGTAACCATTGAAATTTGGATAGCCTGAAAATTCTGTAAAATCATAACATGAAAAAAGATAGATATCGGTATTACTCTCTTTAAGAGCTTTTTTTACACCTTTTACAAAATCTTCAATAAAATAGTTGGACCAACCATTTGTCAAAATTGCCAGTTTCTTTTTCATGTACACTCCAAGAAAATAACAATGTTATTATAACATGATTTGATAAGATTTTTTTAATAAATTATTAAATTTAAGTCTTACATTTATTATTTAAGGATTATCTATTATATAAAATAAATGTATTTCTGGCATTTGGGTTTAATTTTGGTATTTTTTTAGTAAGATATTCATTTACCAGAGGATATTGTTCAGCTACAGAATTTACTGACCAGAAAGCGGATGATTTTATTGCAGAATGAACCATCACATCGTCAGGAAGGAAACTGTAAAGATATTTAAAATCATCTCTGTATTCTTCATCATCCACAAAAAAGGCAAAAAGCAGTTCATAATCAACAGGACATTGCAGGGAAGAATCAACATTTTCAATAGCAAGTTTTTCCATAAGGTCAGAAGCTTTTTTATCCCAGATAAGAGAATCAAAATTCATATTTAATCCATCTAAAAATAAATCTTCTGACTCTATGTAATTAAAAATGTAATCAAGATAAAGTGTATCGTTTGTTTCAAAATACATATTCCAGATTTTATCAAGAGTTTTTCCACCATTTATTGAAAAATCAGGTTTGCTTAAATCAATTTCTTCTTCTGGCTGTACTTTTGTACTTTTACAGGAAAATACAGTCAGCAGAAACAGTCCAAGCAAAAAAAGGAAAAATGTATTTTGAAACTTCTTCATTCTATCTACAGAAAAAACTTATAACTCTATGAACGATAGAAATTAATCAGACAACCGGCAAGAATAATTTTGCGTTCGTCGTCTGTAAGATCTCCTACAGAAAGTTCAAATTCTTTTATGCTTCCGTCTTTTTTGATTGCATAAGCTGTGATTGTTGGCAACTTTTCTGCAATCATCTTCTTAACGCCTGGAAGGAATACATAATCATCATTTGCAAAAGGAAGATTTTTATCTCCATCTTTATAAAGGAATGGTAGCATACCCCAGTTGATAAGATTTGAACGATAGCGTTTTGTAGCATATTCATTTGCAATATTTGCAGAAGCTCCCAATACACGCTGACAAGAAGCAGCCTGTTCGCGGGCAGAACCGTCCCCTGGTTTTACTGCAAAGATTGTAGAACCAATTCCTGTGTTTTCAGTAGTAACTTCAGGGAACTTTGTCTTGATTGTTTTTACAGCCTTAGCAATTTCTTCTGACATATTTTCAAAAGCAACATTGTTCTGGCGTTTTTCTTCTTCTGCACGAACTTCTTTTGCACGTCCAACATAAGCTGGATCCTTGCGGCTCAAAGTAAATTCTGCAAGTCCAAGAGGATTTGAACGGAATGATGAAGTTTCTCCAGAAGGAATAAGTTCATCAGTTGTAGTTACAGGATCGTGAATTTCTGAAACAACTTTAAGAATAAGATTATCAGTAAGAGCAGTCATTTTTGGCCAGTCTTTAATATTTGGACCAAACTGAATTTCAACTTCAGGATGAGCCACTCCCTTAGAATCGTATACACGTTTTTCGTAAATTGTCTTATCAAAGAAGTATTTCTTTCCGCTGAATTCTGTATCAACTTCTGTAGCGGCTGTAAGGAAACCTTTATTTGCGGCAGTTGCGGCAATTGAACGGGCATCCATAAGAGCAACTGAAGCAAGCTGACCATTCTGGATTTTTGAACCTTCACGGTTAGGGAAGTTTCTTGTTGAATGGCGGATAGAAAGTGCACCATTTGCAGGAGTATCACCAGCACCAAAACATGGACCACAGAAAGCAGTTTTTACAATTGCACCGGCATCAACAAGTGCGGAGAAGGCACCGTTTTCCATAAGAGCCTTGTAAACTGGCATAGAAGCAGGATAAACATCAAGAAGAAATTTTCCGTTTCCAGAATCTTTTCCTTTCAAAATATCTGCAGCGGCACAAATGTTTTCATAACCACCACCAGCACAGCCTGCAATTACACCCTGATCTACATAAAGTTTTCCGTCGATAACCTTATTTTTAAGAGTGAAGTTTACTTTATCACCAAATGAAACCTTGGCACGCTTTTCTGTCTCCTCAAGAATGTCCATAAGGTTTGCATTTACTTCATCAATTGTATATGCACATGAAGGATGGAATGGAAGAGCAATCATAGGACGGATTTCATCAAGATTGATTTCGATAGCTCCATCATAATATGCTCCATTTTCTGGATTCATTTCTTTGTAAGCCTGAGGACGATAGTGAGTTGCATACCATTCTTCAATCTTAGAGTCTGTTTTCCAGATAGAAGAAAGACAAGTTGTTTCTGTAGTCATTACATCAACACCAATACGGAAATCTGCAGAAAGATTGTCTACACCAGGACCAATAAATTCCATTACCTTGTTCTTAACATAACCGTTATTGAATACAGCCTTGATAATTGCAAGAGCAACGTCCTGTGGTCCAACACCAGGATTTACTTTTCCTGTAAGATAAATTGCAACTACTCCAGGGTAAGCAACATCGTATGTTTTGTTTAAAAGCTGTTTTGCAAGTTCTCCACCGCCTTCACCAATGGCCATTGTTCCTAATGCACCATAACGGGTATGACTGTCTGACCCCAAAATCATTGCTCCACATTCTGCAAGCATTTCGCGAGCAAACTGGTGAATTACTGCCTGATGAGGAGGAACATAAATTCCACCGTATTTCTGGGCACAGGTAAGACCGAACATATGATCATCATCATTAATAGTTCCACCAACAGCACAAAGAGAGTTGTGACAGTTTGTCAAAACATAAGGAAGAGGGAATTTTTCAAGTCCAGAAGCACGTGCTGTCTGAATAATTCCTACATAAGTAATATCGTGTGAAGTGATTTTGTCGAATTTGATTTTAAGATTTTTTTCGTCACCAGCAACATTATGTTTCTGTAAGATTGAATATGCCAGTGTTTTTTTTGCACCATCTGCAGGATTATTGCCAGCGGCAGATTCTACAAGTTTTCCGTTTACAAGGTATGCACCCTTTTCCCAAAGTTTCATAACTACTCCTAAGACTACTTAAAAATTACTGAAAATATATCATATTTTTTAAGTTAGGGGTAGAGATTTAGAATGATTACTTTTCTTCTTCGTCCTTTATGTTCAGCATTTTCTGAATACGACTTTTTACAGAAGCATTTGTTTTCTTTTCTGCATACAAAGAGCGCATTTTTACAGCTGCAGAAGGAAATTTATTTGTTTTATACATATCAAGACCAAGGCTGATTGTTGTTGTATCTTTTGATTCCAAATATTTTAAACAAATTGATTCATAAGAAGGATTTTCATACTTTGCAAGTTCCTTCCCTATCGCATAACGAAGATCCTTTCTCTTGTCATCAGTAACACAAGCTTCAGCAAGTTCAAGAATTTCTTTTTCGCCAACATTTCCTTCTTTTAAGAGAACTTCAACAATTTTCTTTTTTGTTCCGTCCCCAATTTTCTTTTCATTCAACTGTTCAATAAGATATTTATTTCCTTCTTCAGTATTCAGTTTAGCCAGAGAAGAAATTGCCTCTTCCTTGATTACCTTTTCACTGTCATTTTTTGCACGATAAATTAAAAAAGGAACAGCTTCTTCCAGTCCCATTTCTTTTGCAGTTCTAACTGATTCCTGACGAACTCTCCAGTGTTCATCTCTTATTCCCTGAAGAATCAATTCTTTTGCTTCAATAACATCCGGAAAGTGAGAAAGACCTTTTATTACATACTGGCGTAAATTTGGATCAGAAGAATTAAAGGCATCTGAAAGAACAGGAACCGACTCTTTCTTTTCCATAAGACCAATTGCTTCTGCCGCATACATTCTTACATAAGTGTTTTCATCTTCATCTTCCAGAATTGAAACCAGTTTATCCCAGGTTTCAACGGCATGCATTTTTCCACAAGTGCGCATTAAAGACTGTCGCTGGGCATCACTTAAATCATCTCTATCAAGATATTCAACCAGATAAACAGCTTCTGCAGGACCACCAATTTCACCGATACAGTCAATCGCATCGTTAAAATAACTCTCATTTTCTGATTCAATCAAAGTTAGAACTGCAGGAATTGCTTCTTTTGTTTTTACTGCGGAAATGTATTTAAAAGTTGCTTTTACAACATCATTTTTTTCATCATAAGGATCATTCAGTAAATCAACTGCAAAATCTTCAAGACAAGGATCTTCCAGTTTTGTAAAGTACTTCAGGATTTTTTCTTTAATAACAGAGTTTTTGCTCACCTGAAAAACATCATAAATTTCTTCTGTAAAACGAGGATCATCTTCCGAAATTAATTTATCAAGAAGTTCTGAAATTTCTGATGGAATTCCATACTTAATTGTATTGCGTCTGTCTTCTTCATCCTTTTCTGATTCATCTTTTTCTGCGGCTTTTTCAGCTTTTTCTTTATCAATTTCCTTTGGCCTTTTTGCAGGAGGAACTTCAGCTATACCTGCTTTTGAAGCAGAAACAGTTTCTACAGAAGCGGTGGTTGAAGTTTCTTCAGAAGTTTCATCAAAATCTTCGCCCGCACTTTCCTGAGAAAAAATCGAAAATGACAAAAATGATAAAGCAATTACAAATAAAATTTTTTTCATTACAGCCCCTGATGAAATTTTTCAAGAAATTCTTTTCTGTAAGATTCAAAACGATCTTCATTAATAGCCTGTCTGATTTCCTTAATCATATTATGGAGGAAATAAAGATTATGATAACTGGCTAAAATTGAACTTAAAATTTCCTGTTCTTTAAATAAATGTCGTAAATAACTTCGGGAATAAGTCTGACAAACTTTACACTTACATTCAGGATCAAGAGGTCCAAAATCGTGAATCCAGCGTTCCTGTTTTATAGAAAGCATTCCCTTGTGAGTAAAGTACGAACCATTTCTTGCGTTTCTAGTTGGCAAAACACAGTCAAACATGTCAATTCCAGCTTGAACTGAATCAAGAATATATTCAGGAGTTCCAATTCCCATAACATATTTAGGTTTATTTTCAGGCAGATAATCTACAGTATAATTCACAAAGTGGGTGAATTCTTCTCCAGTTTCCCCGACACTTAAACCGCCAATGGCAATACCAGGCAATTCCTGACTTGCAACAAATTCTGCACTCTGTTTGCGGAGATCTTCAAAAAAGTTTCCCTGAACAATTGGGAAAAGCATTCCCTCATAGCCCTTTTCTCTTTCAGCTTCCCATTCCTTCTTTGCACGAAGCAGCCAGTCTGAAGTAGTTTTGAGGGCCTTTTCAGCTTCCTTACGGTCAACTCCTGCTCCAGTACAAACATCCAGCTGCATCTGAATATCAGAATTAAATTTTGCCTGGGTCTGAACAACATTTTCAGGAGTAAACATATGATAAGAACCATCAATATGACTCTGGAACTTTACCCCTTCAGGATTGATTTTTCTTAATTTTGAAAGAGAAAACACCTGAAAACCACCAGAATCTGTAAGGAAGTTTCTTTTCCACTGGGAAAAACCGTGAAGTCCGCCTGCTTCCTTTATAAGATCCGGACCAGGGCGGAGGAAAAGATGATATGTATTAGCAAGGATAATTTCGAAATCAATATCTTCAAGAAAATCTTTTGGCATGGCCTTTACAGTGGCATTTGTTCCAACAGGCATAAAAACAGGAGTCTGAACATCACCATGAGGAAGATGTAAAACACCAGTTCTGGCCTTACCATCAGAAGACTTATGCTTAATATCAAAAATATTTAAAACCTGACTCATATAAAAATCCTAAAAAATTAAGTTCTTGTGTATCTTAGTAAAAATATACTTAATATAGTGAAAATGATTACCGGTGACCATGCCCCCATGAATGCAGAAATGTATCCATGTTTAGCAAACACCATGGTAACCATTAAAGTTACATAAAACAAAACTGAAGATGAAATACAGGCCGCCAGAGAAATTAAAAGAACATTTTTTCTAGTTCGCCCGGTTAATCCTATCGACAGGAAAACTACAATAAAAATTATAAAAGGAAAAGAAAATTTTTTATAGTATTCTGATAATTCTTTGTGGTAAGAAAGACCTGCTTTTTTCAAATGCTGAATGTAAATCTTTGCATCTTTTACAGAAACTGCCTGAATATCAACATTAACTTTGCGGAAAATTTCATAAGATTCAGTTAATTGTTCCAGATATTCAGAATCAACTTCATTAGAGGCTTCCATCTGTCCGCCTGTCAGCTTATACTGAATAGGATTTTGCAAAATCCACCGCTCTTTTTCAAAATTCCACTCAGCTATATCGGTGTAAATTATCACTTCTGGTTCTTTTTCTTCGTTTCGGAACAAAAAATAGGCATGCAAAAGACGTTTATTTGTTTCTGTATATCTTGAGGCCTTATAAATGATTTTTCCATTTTCAGAAATAACAATTACATCAGAATTATTTTCACTGACCATTTTTTGTAAAAGCTGATTTTGAAGGGCAATCTTTTTTTCATAACTTCCTACAACAAAGTGATTTTCAAACTCAAAAAGTCCAAAAGCCATAAAAAGACTGACAATCAATATTGGTGCTGTAAATTTTAAAAGAGAAACTCCAGATGCAAAAAGTGCTGTAATTTCATTATTTGCATACATTTCACTCAAAGAATAAGATGTTGAAAAAAGGATTGCTACAGGAACCGCATACCAGAAAGTTTTAGGTGCGTAATAATACATCACCCTAAAAATATCTTTTGCATGACAATTATTCTGAAGATAAGTTGCAATATTTATGAACAAATCAACCAGATTCAAAACCAGGGCAAAAAAGAAAAGAGTTCCAAAAAAAAGAGGAATTATTTTTTTAAAAAGATAGATAACTAATTTCATACTCTATTTCTTTATTAAAACCAGGAGGAATGCAAGGCCTGCAATACCAACCAGAATATCCGGCAGCCAGATACACCAGAAAGAAGGAAGCCCTACTCTTACAACAAAAAGCTGTCCCATAATCTGCATTGCCCAGTATGCAACACAAAGAACAACACCAACGACAAGTCCTAAAATCTGACCATTATGTTTTCCAAACAAAAAAGCAATTGAAAAAGCCAGAAAGGCAAAAAAGATGGATGCAAATGGAAGTGCAAACTTTTTATGAAATTCCATTGTCCAGATATTCAAACGGTCCTTCTGAGTCGGATCATTTTTTGCATTTTCCTTCATTCCAAGAAGAACTTTACTCAAATCAAGTGCCGTCATTTCACGGGCAGACCGGGTTGTAACACCAAGAATTGTTGAATCAAAAATGTTTAAAGTTGTTTTTTCAGAAGTCATTACATCATAATTATGACGATTAAATTTATTCAGAGAAAAAACCAGGGCATCTTTCATATCAAGACGCATCAATACACCAGTTTCGCGAGCCCCTGTCAATGTAGAATCGCCTGCAATAATCAATCTTTCATCTTCATCTCTTGAGTCAAAAAGAATGATATCAGAAACACTATTTCCAGAAACTTCTCCAATAACAACATTAACCTTATCAAGTCTTTTTACACTGTTTGATTCAAGCTCAATGGTTGGAGTGGAATTCATAATTTCCCTCATCAGCTGATTATAACGGACGGTTCCAAGCGGAAGAAGATAATCATTTACGAAAAAAGAAACAACAGAAATGCTAAGTCCAAGGATGACAACCGGAGTTAAAATCTTAAAAAATGAAAAACCAGACGCCCTGAAAATCAGAATTTCATTTGAAGTCATCATACCGCCAAGACTGATTAAAAATCCTACGAGAGTTGCAAAAGGTGCGGACTGAGCAATAATAAAAGGAAGACTGTACCACATGACCCTCATAACATCTTTAAAAGGTGCTGATTTTGCCAAAAGATCTTCAACTGTAAGAAGAATCTGATTTACAAAGAAAATTGTAAAAAAGAGAAAAAACGAAACCAGAAAATACAGAAACAAATCCTTAAACAGATAGCGGATTAAAATATGATTTGTAAGCTGCCCTTTTTTAAAAACTTTAACCTGCACAAAATGATTAAAATCCTGCAGTTTTTTTACAAAAGGGATTTGATTAATTTTAAAAACGAGGCCTTTCACCCAAGATTTAAAGGAAGTCCTGAAATTAATCCATTTATGCTGAATTAATTCCTCAAAAGAAGAGAATTTCTGAAAAATTGAAGAAAGCCTGTCTTTTAAGCTCATTTATACACCAGTTGAGCCAAAACCACCTGTGCCACGTTCAGTATCAGACAATTGATCTACAATAGTAAAACTTGCCTGAATCACAGGAGCAATTACCATTTGAGCAATACGGTCGCCTGAATTGATGACAAAATCTTTATCACCAAGATTTATAAGAATGATTTTGATTTCTCCACGGTAGTCACTGTCGATAGTACCAGGTGTATTCAAAACTGTAACAGCATTCTTTGCGGCAAGTCCTGAACGTGGTCTGATTTGAATTTCATAACCTTCTGGAATTTCAAAAAAGAGTCCGGTTGGAATGATTGCTGATTTTCCAGGAGCCATGGTTACTGGTGAATCAACAAGAGCATACAGGTCGGCACCAGCGGCACCTGCAGTTTTATATTCTGGAATTACAGCACCTTTTTTTGCAAGGCATTTTACATTTATATTTGTCATAAAAAAAGTATAACAAATTAAAGAGAAATAAAAAAGGCTACTCTTAGAGTAGCCTTTGCCTGTAGTTTTACTTTGTAAAACTACTCTTCAATAGCATGTCGCTCGCATTCGCGAGCTTACCGAGTTTTCTTTCGAAAACTCGCTATTCGTTTTTACTTCTGTTCATCAAGTGCGTCAATATGCTGCGAAGGTTGAAAAATCTTTCTGCACATTTGCAGGCTTTCAACCTTCGCGCCTAATTTTTTGTAAAACAAAAAATTAGTTTTCCAGAGCGTCTATATAGCTCAGGTTCAATCTTCCCTGTTTATCAACTTCGAGCAGTTTAACTGGGATTACCTGACCTTCTTTAAGAACGTCTGTAACCTTGCTTACACGCTGGCGAGACAATTTAGAAATGTGGCAGAGACCTTCTTTTCCAGGTAAGATTTCTACGAATGCACCAAAGTCCATAATGCGTTTTACAGTTCCCTGGTAGATTGTTCCTACTTCTGGATCTTCTGTAATACCCTTTACAGCCTTCTTAGCAGCTTCTGCTTTTTCTCCATTCTTAGAGTAGATTGTTACAGTTCCGTCATCATCAGTGTTGATTGTTACAT
>CAMPAL010000087.1 GCA_946631855.1 uncultured Treponema sp.
CCCTTAGCCTTATAGGCTAAGAGCAAACCACCCGTTTGACGGGTGGTTATGATTCTTCTTTTTACCCAGGCGGATTATAACACCTGTTTCGACTCTGAAAGAAAAGCCTGTAATACCGTCGTAGGTTCCGCATACGCTGAGATTGAAAATATCCCATGCAGCTCCAATTTTGAAGGCCCCGTAGAAAGCAGGGAAGACATTACTTGCAACGCTTACTGGAAAAACCTGGCCGCTCCAGATTAAATTAATTGAAGCTCCAAGATCAATTTCTCCATAAACTTCGAATTTGTTCGAAAGCGGGAACATACAGAATCCAAATGGTGAATAAATTCTTGCTCCACACATTTTTGGTGCTCCAAGATAGTAGCCCTGGTAACTGTAATTGTATGGGAAATCTGAACGGGAAATTCCCAGATATGGTTCAAGAGTTCCACCAAAATAGAATGGTTTTAAAAGTTTGTAATTGCGGTATCCAACTTGAACAGCTATATCAAAAATAAATGGATCTGGAAGGAAGCCGGCCCCTGCATTGATGATAAGCCCATGACCATCCTTGTATTTTAAATTTACAGTTTCATCTTCTGAGTCATGAATTTCTTTCAGTTTCTGTCCCAGAGATTTTTTTTCTTTCTGTTCTTTCTGTTCTTTTTCAGTTTTTTCTTTTTTATTTTTGTTTTCTTTTTCTGAAGCGGCTGCCTTTTCTCCACCATTAGAAGTTTCTCCAGCCCCAGAAGCACCGGTTCCAGAACTTCCTGTCCCCGTGCCGGAAGTACCAGAAGAAAGTCCGTTTGAATATTTGCCGCTTCCAGAAGTACCTGAGCCAGAATTTACAGAAGAGCCGGAACTTCCTGAGCCCTGAGAACTGCTTCCTGAGCCCTGAGAACTGCCTGTGTTAGAATAGGTATTTCTGCCGGAAGTTGAAGAGCCTGTATTTCTTGAAGAGTTGTTTTCTATAACAATTACGGTGTTTGTTTCGCCTGCTGGTGAAGTTTCGTAATCTCCCTGATAGTTACTGCTTGTTCCATTTGATGGGGTGTGCATTTCTACAACACGGCCTCTTTCATCTTTAAAAGTGACCTGTCTATCAGATGGAGAAGTTGTTGAAGGAAAAGTTCTGTTTTGTGTTTGACTTGCAAGCTGAACAGGTTCAGTTCCTTTTAATTCTTCTTCAAGTTCGAACTTCTGTTTTTCTTTTGCCTTTTCTTTTGTAGATTCAATGAATTCAGCCTGATTTTCTACTGTTGTACTTTGTATATCCTGGAAACTGAATTCTTTTACAACATCTTCCTGCTTGTTATTTGGATCCAGAGCATTATAGGCGAGCTGGAATTGTTTTGTTGCAGGAGCAGTGGTATTTGGTGAAAAAAGAAAATCCTTTACGTTTCCTATATAAAGAGAATTGTTTTCACCAGTTATAAGGAACTTTCTTGAATCTGAACTCAATTTTACACTGCTGATATCTTTTGAACCAAGATTTGGAATGTAACCAATTTGGGAAGCAGAATCTGTATTATAAAAGTTCAGGTTTCCTCCGTCTTCATATAAAACCAGAGTTTCCTGGTCTGGAGAAAGACTTAATCCCTGAATGCTGTTTGCATTTGTAAAAGTTTTGATTTTCTGGCCGGAGATGGAAAAAAGTCCGGCGGTTTTATCTGTATCGCTGAAAACTACCTGATTAGAATTGGTAAAATAAATTTCATCCGATTTAGGATTACATTTTACTTTTGAAACAACCTGATTTCCATTAAGTGCATATATATAAGCCTGATTATCATTGCCAATAAAAGCAAGATGACTTTGTAAGTTGTTGATTGCGGCAGATTTTATTTCAACAGGCAGGTTAGAAACTGTTTTAGTGTTTACAGGACTTCCTGCACTTTTTTTTGTGTAAATAGTTACAGAGTTTCCATGAGGTTCAATTTTTACCTGAGGATATTCCACCACCGAAGGGTTCTTATAAAAGGCAGAAATATTGCTTTCTTTGTTGTTTGCATAAGTATCATCCAGAAGCAGGGAAAGTGAATCACGGATAAAAGTACGGCCGTTTACTTCGTAGGAGAAATTATCACCAGATTTATCCCACTGGATATTTTCAAACTGATAAGGAGCTTTTAAAACAGGTATAACCAGGTCTTCTGCAAATAAGACTTGTGCTGCAAAGAAAAAAATCAAAATGTATATAAATATGTTTTTGCAAAAGCGTTTCATATCTGTCTAAATTGTCCTTGAAATCTAAAAAGTATATAGATTTCCGCCTTGATTATCGGTCAAAATATAACAAATCATTAGAAAAATCGTATCTGCACCTTTTACTTTATTATTTGATTAATTCTTTTCATAAAATTTGCCGATATTAGAGATATGAAGAAGTCTTTAATTTTAATTTTTGCAGTTTTATTTTTCTCAGATTTAGCATTTTCTAAAATCACTTTTGGTAAACTCGATTTAAATAAGAATGATGAACTTTTATTCACCGTTACTAATCAGACAATCGGAATAAATACTTACAGTGCCTTGTTCCGTTGTAAAATTAAAAACGGTCTTCCTCAGTCTACTCCAAAAATGGTTTCTTTTTACCCGGAACAAATGGAACTGCTTAATTCTGGAACTTTACTTCAGGTAAGAAATACTTACGGATATGCCAGATACAATACTCAGACAACCCGTTTCACTTGTGAAGAAACTGTAGCTGAAATTCCTGAACATCCGCTTCCTCTTGTTCCATATTCCTTGAATTATAATGGCAGCTGGTACTGTTATCTTGAACAGACTTCTTTCATCACTGCAGATTTGATTTTAAAAGATGTAAATTCAGATTTTTCTGTTGTTTTATGCCACAGTCTGCAAATGTCTTATGATAAAATTCCTGTAAAATGGTCTAAGGAAAAAAATCTTCTCCTTTATGAAAATAAGGGAGCTGTATATTTTGTTAATCCTGAAGCCCTTAAGGCTGGACTTGAAATAGACGAGAAGTACCGTAAAATTGGAGATGGTTCAATTAATTCGGTAGATTTTTCTGCTTCTCAGTACATCGCTTATATCAGTGATTCTCTTTTATATAAAATTAATACAAAAGAACTTTATACAATAGGATTATATGCAGGCATTTTAGGGCAGGGTACAGTCGTTGGTCGTCTTCCTTTTAAGTTCAATCCAAAGGTTGATAAATTTTCCACCAACAAAGATGTTTCTTCTATTCTGCTTGTTCAGAATGAACGCATGTTCTCATATCTTTCTACACACAAAGATTCTTCTGATTATATGGATATTCTTTATTCCCGCCCTTATACAGATTCAAGTGCTTCTCTGATAGGATCAAAAATCTTCTGGGATAAAAATGAAAATCCAATTATCTGGCTGGAAAAACTTCCTTATGATAGTGATAAAGTTCGCAGTTCAGTTTTCAGGCTTACCTCGACACTTGCAAGTCAGGTTCTTGAAATTGAAGATTCTGGAAATCCTTTTGTTTCTCCTGATGGAAATAAAATTGCCTTTTATGCAGGGGCAGCAATCTATGTTTATAACATGAATAACTGGACAAGATTGTGTGAACTTACAGGTGAAAAAATTGTTTCTGTAGTCTGGTCAGATGCCTGGAACCTTTTTGTAGGTGGTGATAAATCTATCCGCCGCTGGAATGTTCTTGCTGATACTTCGGAAGTAATTGCCCTTTCTTCGGTAGAATCTGCTTACTGGTCAATGGATGCAAGTACAATTATTGCTGATAATGATTCGGGAAATAACTACGAACTGATGACAGAATTCAACACCTGGAGAAAACTTGGTCTTTCTGCAAAAAGAGATGTTTCAATTCAGAACGGACGATACAGGGTTTTCCTTGGAAGTTCCACAAACTACAACTATGAAAATGCAATTTTTGTCAGAAGTCTTGGAAAAAATCCTCTTACAAGTGCTTTGTATAAAGATTCTTCAAAGAAAAAGTCAAATCCTAAATCTGTTGCCCTTGTTTTTGATGCTTATGATAATGCAGATGGACTTGCAAGAGTTCTTTCTACAATGAAAAAATATAACGTAAAGGGAGATTTTTTCATCAATGGTGAATTTATCCGCCGTTATCCTCTTGAAACAAAACAGATTGTAAATAACGGATATAACTGTAATTCAATGTTCTTTTCACTTACCGATTTGACTCAGGATACATTTGTAATTGATGAAGATTTTGTACGCCGTGGTCTTGCCCGTTGTGAAGATGAATTTTACGATTGTACCGGCAAGGAACTTTTCCTTTACTGGCATGCTCCTTACTACAAGACAAATGAAAATATCATTTCTTACGGTCAGAATGCGGGTTATACCTACATAGATCAGAAAGCAGAAAACCTTGAAAATGGTGATAAGGCTCCAATCCTTTTGATTCAGGAATACTATACCCGTGCAATAAAAAACAAGGGTGGTGTAGTGCCTGTTACAATCGGATATACCCAGTCAAAAGATTCCGATTTCCTTTACAACTATCTGGATTTATTAATCTGCGCTTTAATTCAGGGTGGATTTGATTTAGTCAGTTTGAATCAGCTTTAAAAAAATACCCTCTATCGACCAAGAACAAATTTCTTATTATAATAGTTTTACTTTTTTTTTCTGAGGTAGAACTATGTCTTTAGACAAAATGCGTAACATTGGAATTATGGCTCATATTGATGCTGGAAAAACTACAACAACTGAAAGAATCCTTTATTACACTGGAAAAATTCATAAAATTGGTGAAATAGATGATGGTCAGGCCACAATGGACTGGATGGCTCAGGAGCAGGAACGTGGAATTACAATTTGTTCTGCCGCAACAACCACCAGCTGGAAAAATCATCAGATAAATATCATTGATACTCCGGGCCACGTAGATTTTACAGCCGAAGTTGAACGTTCTTTACGCGTTTTGGACGGTGCCGTAGCAGTTATTTGTGCCGTTGATGGAGTTCAGCCTCAAACAGAAACTGTCTGGAAACAGGCAGATGAGTTCGCTGTTCCAAGAATCTGTTTTATGAACAAGATGGACCGTATTGGTGCAGACTTCTTTGGTTCAATGGATGATGTACACGAAAAATTTGGTGTAGATTGTCTTGCCCTCCAGATTCCAATTGGACAGGGACCTGAATTCGAAGGAGTAATTGACCTTCTTGAAATGAAAGAAATTCGCTGGAATGAAGATGATGAAGGCGAAACTTTTACAATTACAGATGTAGATGCCAGCCGTTTAGATCAGGCTCAGGAATGGCGTGAAAAACTGATTGAAACAGTAGCAGGTTCTGATGATGCCCTCATGGAACTCTATCTCGATGGAAAAGAAATTTCTGTGGATCAGCTTAAAAAAGCAATTCGTGCAGGAACAATCAGACGTACATTTGTTCCATTTGTAATGGGTTCTGCCCGCCATAATCAGGGAGTACAGCCATTAATCGACGCAATTGTTGATTATCTTCCATGCCCAACAGATATTCCACCAGCAAAAGGTCTTAAATTCCATAAAGATGAAAGTCAGGAAGTTGAAGTTCCTTGCGATCCTTCAAAAATGCCGTTAGGACTCGTTTTCAAAATTCAGTATGACCGCGAAATGGGACCTTTAAGTTATGTCCGCATGTATTCAGGAAAAATTTCTTCAGGAATGCAGATTTACAACCTTAACAAAAAGAAACGTGAACGTGTAAACAGAATTTTACGTATGCATGCCGATAAATCAGAAGCAATGGATACTCTTCAGGCTGGTGATATTGCAGTTATTATCGGGCTTAAACTTGCTCAGACCGGTGATACAATCGGAACCGAAGCATTCAATGTTTTACTTGAACAGCCAAAATTCCCTCAGCCTGTAATTTCAGTTGCTCTTGAACCAGAATCAATGTCAGAAAAAGATAAGATGACTGAAACTTTGGAAATTCTTTCCCGCGAAGATCCTACATTTACTTCTCATGAAGATGCTGAAACCGGTCAGCTCATTATTTCTGGTATGGGTGAACTCCATCTTGATGTTCTTGTAACCCGCATGAAAGATGATTTCGGTGTAAAATGTAATGTTGGTGCTCCTCAGGTTACCTACCGCGAATCAGTTTCTGGCAGTGCAGAAGCAAGCGAAAAGTTTGAAAAGACTCTGGCTGGAAAAGAAAATACAGCAGGACTTACAATTACTGTTGAACACAGAGAAACTGGTTCTGGTAATTCCTTCGAAGTTACCTGTAAACATAACGATATTCCTGATGAAATTATGGAAGCAATTAAAAACGGCTTTATGTCATCTCTGGATTCCGGAATTAAATACGGTTATCCATGTACAGATATTGCTGTTAAAGTTACTGCCATTGATTATAACGAACTTACCTCAACAGGCTTTGCATTTGAAGCATGTGCCGCTCAGGTTTTTGATAAGGCCTGCAACGCTGCAAATCCAGAAATCCTTGAACCTGTTATGAATGTTGATATTTCCTGTCCAAAAGAATTTGTTGGACCTGCATCAAGTCAGCTTTCTCAGCGTGGTGGAAATATCATGGGGCAGGATTCAAAATCTTCCGGAGAAATTATTCATGCTCAGGCTCCAATGGCAAATATGTTCGGATTTACAACAAATCTTCGTTCTGCAACACAGGGTAGAGCAAGTTTTTCTATGGAATTCAGTCATTTCCAGATTAAAGCAGGCGGATTGTCAAGTTTTTAGTCTAGGGTGTTTTACCTAATCGTAATTTAGTTGTGGCATTATTAAATTCTTGATTTATAATTATTTCTATAAAGAAATTTCAAAAATTAGGAGTTTGAAATGAAACTAAAAAAAGTATTAACAGTTTTGGCTGTAGTTGTTGGAATGGCTTTTGCCTTGTCTGCAGAAGAAGTTATCTTTGAACCTGGTGTAACACCTGTAAAGGATGGAGAAGTTGTTACAATCAAAGGTGAAAAGTATCTTAAGATTAAGGTAAATGGATATAACACAACTTTCAATGTTCCAGAAGTTGATTGTTCTAAGTACACAACTTTTGAAGTAAAAGTTTTTGCTGATGAAGCTAAAGACTATCAGACTACTATCGCACTTAAAGATGGTAATTTCTGGGATATTTCTAATCCTCAGGTGTCGAATATAACAAAGGAGCCTCAGCTTGCTTCGGCTGGTCCAGCTAAGAAAGAGGCTTGGAACAATGTAAGTAAGACTAAGATTGTAAAATCTATTCAGCCAATGCTTCAGGAAAAAAAGGCTTGGAACGCTCAGAATTTGGTAATTTATATTGGTAAAATTACAGCAAAATAATTAGACCTTTATAAATATTTTTGATTGAGGGTTTATTACAAAACCCTCAAAACGGCGAAGTCAAGGCTTTAAGCGTGAGCGTGCCTTGACTCGACGTATAAAAAAAGTTTAAAAAATCTGGCTTTTGTAATTGACACAAAATAATCAATTTGATATATTCATTATCACATTCTGCGGAGGTGGTGGAATTGGTAGACACGCAAGCTTGAGGTGCTTGTGGCGTAAGTCGTGGCCGTTCAAGTCGGCTCCCCCGCACTAAAAGAGATTGTCATTCGACAATCTCTTTTTTTTTGCTTTTATTCAAAATCAGTCCTAGAATCATAGACATGAAAAAGATATTTTGCATTTGCATCACTTTATTTTTTGTGTGTTTTCTCTGGGCAGATTTTACCAGACCTGAATCTGCATTTGAATTTCCAATTTCTGCAATTTCCGAAACTTCTCCAATGTCAGCAAGTTTTCTTAATCATCCTATTACAGAAGCTGACAGAATTACTGTTTCTAAAGACGGACATCTTCAGGCTAATGGTAAGCGAATAAAAATTTACGGAACAAACCTTTCTAACTTTCCTGAAAAAAAAGATGCTGCATTTACGGCTAAAGTTCTGGCAAGTCAGGGCTATAACTGCATCCGTTTTCATCATATTGACAGTGACTGGGCAGGCTGTCTTATAAAAAGAACTGAATCTGGTAAGCGGGTTTTTGATGAGGCTGGTTTTGACCGCTTTGATTATTTTTTTGCCGAGTTGAAAAAAGCCGGTATCTATTCAAATATCAATTTTTTGACAGGAAGAAGTATGTCTCCTGCAAATGGTTATCGCGATGAAGTTCAATTTTATACAGAATCTAAAACCGGTCATTCTTTAGGTTTCTGGGATTCTCAAGCCCTGGAAGATCAGAAAAGATATGCAGAAACAATTCTTAATCATGTTAATCCTTATACAGGCCTTGCCTATAAAGATGATCCTGCTGTAGCTCTGGTAGAAATTAACAATGAAAACGGTCTTATGATGGCTTATCTTACAGGCTGGCTTGAAGATATTCAGGGCTATTACTGGAATGAACTGGAAGATAAGTGGAATATCTGGCTTGAAAAAAATGGATATGATTATGAAAAACTTTCCACCCGCTTCAATAGAGTTCAGGAGGATGGTGAAGTTTTGTGTGATAAAACAGATAGTCTCCGTCTTGAAGTTCATTCTCCAGCCAAAGCAAAAAAAACAGTAAAGGGTGATGAAGTAAAAATACAGATTTTAGAAAATGGAAGTGAAAACTGGCATGTGCAGTATAATATTTCAAATCTTGATATTAAACATTCCGATTTACTTACCTTAAAATTTTCTATAAAGTCCGATTCTCCTTGTCACATTTCTGTTTCCTTTGGTCAGGGGCATGATCCCTGGGGGCAGGCTGGATTTATAGAGGGTTTAGATCTTACAAAAAAATACACAGATTATGAAATTACTATTGCAGATTTACTGGAAGATTCAAATTTGCGTCTGAATTTTTCTCAAATGGGCTTTTTAAAAGGCAATTCAATTTATATAAAAAATTGCAGGCTTTACAAAGGTGGAGAATTAAAAAAGATCGAAGAAGGCTACAAATCTGACTCATCAAAAAAGACAGTAAAGCTTGCTCATTTTGAACAGTATAAATTCTTCCCTGATGAATTAAAAAATATTTATATGAATTTTTTGTACGATACAGAAGAAGCTTACTGGAAAAACATGCTTGATTTTGTCCGCAAGGAGCAAAAAGCAAAATGTCTGGTGATGGGGACAGTTGTAAGCTGTTCAAGTCCATATATCCAGTCTATGTTTGATATAGTTGATACCCATGCCTACTGGCAGCATCCGGTTTTCCCAAATAAAGGCTGGGATAATTCAGATTATTATGTTGCCAGCAAAACTATGACCCGTGCTTTTGATGATAACCGTCTTTTAGAGCTTGCTTCACAACGCGTTTTTGGGAAGCCTTTTTCTGTAACGGAGTATGACCATCCTTATCCAAGTCAGTTTAGTGCAGAAGGACCTCTTATGCTGGCTTCATTTGCATCTTATCAGGACTGGGATTGTATTTTTTCTTTCTGTTCTACCACTTATAAGAAAAATAATAAAAGCTTAAAGATTACGGGCTTTTTTGATCAATCAAATAATCCTGTAAAATCTGCCCCAACTCCTCTTGCTGCAAGAATTTTCCGTCAGTCACTGGTAAATCCTGCTTCTTCTAAAGTGTGTAAAAAACTTTCTCTGTCGGAAGTAAAAAATCTTTTGTATGAGTCAAAAGGCTGGTCGGTTTATAATCCATCTCTGTTTGGTCTTTCTCCATATTTTTCTTTGTACGGTCAGCTGGGGGTAAGCCTTGGTTCTACCACTGTAGAAAATGCCCTTATGGTGGAAGATACAAAAAATCTCCAAAATCAGATTTTGTCTCAATATAAAAATGGTGGATTCCTTTCTTCATCAAAAGAGCTTTTCTGGGATGCTGGAAAGGGGGTTTATATAATTTCAAATGATAAAGTCACCATTTCGGTTTGTGCTCCAGATGCCAGTCTTCCTGCTTTCCTGGATGAATGGAAGGGTGGTGGAAGATTGCAGCCTTTTGTTCCCCAAAAAGATTTTATTGCCTGTGTAGCTGTAAAGGAAAATTCAACATATCTTATTTCTTCCTGCTCATGGTCTGGAAATAAAAATGATCAGCTTAGAATTTATGGCTCAAAAAAATCAGATTTTGCAAATTCTCTTACCCGTGATGATGTTAAGCTTTGTACAGACGGACTTTTTGGAAAAGGACCTGCCCTGGCTCTGTCTTCTGATGCGGTTTTCAGCATAAAGGATGATAATTACAGGCTTTACAAACTTGCTGCAAATGGTTTTGTAAAAGAAGAAGTTGTAAAAGAGAACGGTGATTTTGTTCTTCATAAGAATGACGGTACTTTGTGGTACCTCTTAAAAGCTGAATAAAAAATCTCTAATAATAGGGAAAATCTACGTTGACTTCTGAATTATTAAGGCTTAAAATGATAATAATAATATAACCCAGAGTTGGGTAAAAACTCAGGAGGCCAAATTAAATGGCAAAAGTAGAACTTAAAGGTATTGGTAAGATTTACGACGGCGGTGTTCGTGCTGTAAACAATGCTAATATCACAATTGAAGACAA
>CAMPAL010000088.1 GCA_946631855.1 uncultured Treponema sp.
TTCATTGGTGGTTTTTCTGCTTTGGTTCAAAAAGGAATTACTCTTGCAGACCGCATCTTAATCGATTCTATTCCAGAAGCTCTGGCTACAACAGACTTTGTTTGTTCTTCGGTAAATGTTGGTTCAACTAAATCTGGAATTAACATGGATGCAGTTAAATTGATGGGTGAAACTATCGTAAAAACTGCAGAAGTTTCCAAAGATAAAGAAGTAAACGGTTGTGCAAAGCTTGTAGTTTTCTGTAATGCCCCTGAAGACAACCCATTTATGGCAGGTGCCTTCCACGGACCTGGAGAAGGTGACTGTGTTATTAATGTTGGTGTTTCAGGACCTGGAGTTATTTTGGCAGCAGCCCGTGAATACAAGGGTCAGCCAATTAATGTTCTTGCTGATGGAATTAAAAAAATGGCCTTTAAGATTACACGTATGGGCCAGTTAGTCGGAAGCGAAGCTGCAAAACGTCTTGGTGTAGATTTTGGTATTCTTGATCTTTCTTTGGCCCCAACTCCAGCAGTTGGCGATTCAGTTGCTCGTATTCTTGAAGAAATAGGTCTTGAAGGTTGTGGTGCTCCTGGAACAACTGCAGCTCTTGCAATGCTTACAGATATGGTAAAGAAAGGCGGTGTTATGGCTTCTACAAATGTTGGTGGCCTGAGCGGTGCCTTTATCCCTGTATCTGAAGATGAAGGAATGATTGAAGCTGCAAAGAATGGTTCTATCTGCCTTGAAAAACTTGAAGCTATGACAACAGTTTGTTCAGTTGGTCTTGATATGATTGCCATTCCTGGCGACACTCCTGCAACTACAATTTCTGGTATTCTTGCAGACGAATTTGCAATTGGTATGGTAAACAATAAAACAACTGCCTGCCGTCTTATTCCTGCTCCTGGCAAAAAGGCTGGTGAATGGGTTGAATTCGGTGGATTACTTGGCGGCTGTCCAGTAATGCCTGTAAGCAAATTTGGATGTGCAGATTTTATCAACCGTGGTGGACGTATTCCTGCCCCAATCCATTCCTTCCGTAACTAATGCAACTTATTTCTCCAGATAAAAACACTTTTCCTCTCATTTCAAAATACATTCAACGATATGAGGAAAAGTGTATTTTTTTGGCATCCCATATCCGCCGTCAGTCAAAAAATCTTTACATTATCAGTAACAGCGGCAAAACAAATGATATTCAGGGAATAATTTATCTGGATTCATCACTTTTTCACCTTATTCCAGATCTTGAAAATATAAATGCTACAGAACTTTTTTCTCTTATCCGTCAGAAACAGGAAACCAAAATTAAATGCATAAGTGGTGAAGCAAAAGGAACTGAATTTTTTAAAAATCTCTTAAAAGAAGTTCAGGGAGAAGCATACCAGACAAATCACTACAAGCTGATGACAGCAGACCAGACTGTAAATCCGCCGGAAGAACTTGCAAATGATGATCAGATTATCCGCTGTACAGAAGCTGATATAGACCTTCTTTTTCCTATTCAGAAAAAATACCTGACAGAAGAAGTTGCTCCCTTTGGAAAAACTGTTACAGATGCAGAAGTTTCTATAGGGCTCAGACAGACACTCAAAAATCAACTTTGTCTAGCCTTATACTCCAACGGTGAAATAGTTGCAAAAGCAAACACAAATGCAATCGGAATAAACTGGATTCAATTAGGTGGTGTTTATACTGATCCGCTTTACAGAAGGAATGGATATGCATGGCATTTAATTTCTGCCATTTGCAGAAGAACTTCTAAGGCCGGAAAAAAATCAGCCTTATTTGTAAAAGATATAAACGTTCCTGCTATGGAACTTTACAAAAAACTTGGTTTTAAAGATTCAGGTTTATACGAAATTGCCTATTTTTAATCATTAAAAAAATGATTAATCCAAAAGTTCCTTCACCACCCTCTGGTAATCCCCGTCAAAAGTTGCATGAATAAAAGGTCTGGCTAAAATCACTTTATCAGCACCATAAAAAACTGCTGTCTGAATATCAGTTTTTGTGCGAAGTCCACCATCAACCCAAATTTCCTTACAATACTTTTTCAGTTCTTCCGCATGCAGAGCAAGATATTCACCAGAACTTCCAATGCGGGTTTCAATTCTTCCACCATGATTTGAAATATATACGACATCAGGACGAACTTCTCTAACCAGTTCTAAATCCTCATCAGTAAATACACCCTTTATAATAAAAGGTTTTTCTGTATGTTTACGGAATTCTTCCAGTTGCTGAGCAGTTTTTCTTTCCAGATGAACCAGATTTCGCATGGTGACAATATTGTAAGAATCAATATCTATACCTACATAATCGGCGTAAGGATTTACCCATTCTGCCCTTTCAATTATGCGTTCCTGAGGATAAGGTTTCAAAAAAAATGCTGCTGATAGATTTTTCGAAAAAGTATTTCCCTGGCCCTTCAAAGTTTTTACAGCTTCAATACCAAGTTTTAATTTTTCGTCAGGACATCCGTCCCCAATGCAAAGTCCAAAACCTGCCAGAGCTGCATTTGTAAGATAAGGAAGATAAAAATCTTTTTCTTCTGCATAACCAATATTTTCAACTGCACCCGTAACAGGTCCGCAGCGAATCATATCTGGAGTAATTTGAATATCTGAAATTTTTGTCTGATTTCCCTGAAGGCAGGCTTTTTCATAAAGCTCTTTCCAGGCTTCATAGTTCAACTGGAAATTTTTACTTTGAAAAACACCCCCAAGACCAGGCATATTTCCTTCGCAGCCATAACCGTCACAAACTGGACATCGGTGACATTTTAAACTGCCGCTTGCAGAAGGTTTTGAATAATTAAATTGTTCCCCACCCAAAGACATTAATTAGTCCCCAAAACAAATACCCAGGTCTCGGGCTGTTTTTAACATAGAATCATCTTCTGGAATAAACTTTGCTTTTCCGGCAACTTCGCTCAGTGGTGTAGCAACAATTTCTCCATCTTTTACTGCAACAAGATTTCCAAACTCTTTATTTGCAAGAAAATCTGCGGCCGCATTTCCAAGCTGAGTTGCAAGTAACATGTCATATGGAGAAGGATTTCCACCCCTCTGCAAGTAGCCTAAAACAGAAGTACGGGTTTCAATTCCTGTTTCTGCTTCAATTTCTTTTGCAACGCGAAAAGCTACAGATTGAGTCATTCCTTCTCGTGCTTTTTTGAATTCTTTTTTACTAAGTTTACCTTCTTCTAAATCGAGGGCACCTTCTGAACAGGCAACAATAAAATAGTTCTGTCCCTTTGCTTTTTTAGCTTTAAGATATTTTGCAATTTTCTTAATATCATATGGAATTTCAGGAAGAAGTATTACATCAGCATTTCCTGCAACACCGGCATAAAGACCTAACCATCCAACTTTATGGCCCATAATCTCTACAACCATACAGCGTCCATGACTTTTTGCAGTAGTTCTAATTGCTTCAATTCCAGAAGTTGCTACATCAATTGCTGTGTGAAAACCAAAAGTTTCGTCTGTACCAACAATATCATTATCAATTGTTTTAGGCATGCCAATTACATTAAAACCGGCTTCAGACAAAAGGGATGCAGTTGTGTTTGTTCCGTTTCCACCAAGACAAACCAGAGCATCCAGCTTATTTTTTTTAAAAGTTTCTTTTATTCCTTCTACAGGAAGCAGGCCTGTTTTTGGATCTGGAACAGGATTTTTGAATGGTTTAACTCTAGATGTACCCAAAATTGTTCCACCAAGGCCAATCATATTTTCCAGGTCAAAATCATCCATTTTTACAACATCATTATCAATTAAACCACGATAACCATTTCTAATCCCTATGAACTTCATTCCATAGTTATTTTTTCCAGAAATACAAAGGGCACGAATAGCAGCATTCAGACCTGGTGCATCACCACCTGAAGTTAGAATACCTACTGTTTTTATAGAAGTTGCTTTCATATCCATGATTATAACCGTTTTTTTAGAAGTCTAACAACAAAAAAAATCCTAAAAACTTTTTTTATATAACCGATAATTGAGTTATGAAAGCATCTAATAAATCTAGCATTATTACCGGAGTTGCATTACTTTGTCTGGCAGCTTTATTTTCAATTTGTTTGATTGCACAGGCCTTTGATTTTGGAAGTGCAGGAACAGGACATAACAATTTTCTCTTATTCTTGGGAAATATGTTGTACACCGTTTATGGTTTTTCAAGCATTTTGATTCCAGGATTTCTTTTAATTTCTGGACTTTCATGTTTTGCAACCCAATGGACTGCAAGAAAAACAATGAGACTTATTACAGCTCTTGTACCTTTCTTTACCTGTGTAATAACAGAAAAAATCATCCGCTCAATTGTTGATTTGGGTGGCGGAGCTTTTGCAGGTCTTAAGATAATTATTGCACTGGTGATTGGAGCCATGCTTATTGTAATTGAATTCCTTGGTACAGGAATTATTGCAGATAAAATTCAGCAGGGAAGCAGAAAAAAGGGAAATGGATATACTAAGCTTTCAAAAATTTCAATTCCTTCTGCCACTGAAGAACCTGCCGAAGGTATAAAACACCGCTCTATTTTTGATAAAGTTCTCGATGCTGTAGACAATCCATCTGAAGAAAATACAGAAGAAACAGAATATGAAGAAGATGAAAATCTCGATTTAGAAGCAGAAGAAGCTTACCGCCAGTACAATTCAGAACAAACTGAAGAAGCTGAAAATCCATATGCATCTTACGAAGAAGAAATTGCCGCTGAAGAAGCAATGGAAGAAGAAAAATCTTTGGACAGCGAAATTGGTGATGAAGAAGAAACAGAAACTCCAGCTACTAGCAGTTCAATGATCACTCAGGAAGAATTTGCAGCCCTTACTTCACCAGAAGAACCTGCAGACGAACTTGAATGGCCAGACCTTCCACCACAGCCAGAAAAACTTCCTCCAGAATATGATGCAGATTTTGATGAAAATGACCCTGATTTAGAATTTCCTCCAAAAGAATTAGTTCTTGAAGACGAAAATGAACCAGAAAGTGAAGAAAATCAAACAGAAGAAGCAGAAAGCGAAGATACTGCTTCTGAAAATGAAACATCTCCTGTCCACGAAACTTACTCAAAAGACGATCCTTATGCTGCGGCAAGATATGTTGATAAGGTTGTAGAAAATCCACATTTTCCCCACGGCATAGTAATTCATGATTATTCTGAAGAAGAACCTGCCGAAGAAGACAAGGAGTCTGACCCGAAAGTTCAGAAAAAATCTAAATTTCCTTCAAGAATAAGTCTCGAAGACGACGCAGTTTCAGAATCATCTCCAGAACCAGAAATTTCAGATGAAGATGATTATGTTGAAGATGAAACTCTGCCTTTACCAGATTTTGATATTGAAACTCCTGCAATCTTGAAAAAAGAAAAAATGGAGAGCGAGGAAGAAAATCCATTCAATACCTCAATTGATGAAGTTTTCGAAAATGATGATGAGGACGAAGATGAAAATCCTCAGGAAAATTTGAAAGAATTCTTTAATAAGATGGATTCAAATTCGACTGTAAAGCCAGTTGAAGATCCGTACGAAATTGAAAACTCAAAGGAAGAAGCTGATGAAGAAGCTGAAGAATCGCCTGTTTTCAATCAAATTGTACAAACAGAAATAGATTCAGACGACGAAGTTGAAGCTGAAAGCGAAACTGAAGATACATCTGTCCCTGAAGAAAACGACGAAAGTGAAGATGAGCCTGAAATAAATGAAGAAAGTCCAACAGAAGAAAAGGCTCAAAACTCACAAGTTTCAATTTCCTCTTCCCTCTCTGATGTTTTTTCTGATATGGAAGAAGATATCCGTAAAAATCAGCCTGTTCAGGAAAAAAGAGTAGAAGAAACAAAAGCTGAAACAATTCCATCTAAAGCCTCTGAAAATAATCCTCATGCTAAATCTGCAACAAACCTTACAGCAGATGAACTTACAGACTTTTTCAAGGCCCAGCAGGAAGAAAATAAACCAAAAGGTTCAGAAATTATGGCAAATCCTCCAAAAGTAAGTAATATTGCCACAAAAAAAGGACCTTACGTTATCCCTTCAGATCTTTTAATTGCTTATAAAGACGACGAATACTGGGTAATTGATGATGCAACAAAACAGGCCGCTTTGAACCTTAAGCAGACTCTGGCAGAATTTAACATTGAAGCAGAAATTATTGGAATTAAAAAAGGTCCTGTTGTAACAATGTTTGAACTTTTACCTGCACCTGGTGTAAAACTCAGTAAGATTGTTGCCCTCCAGGATAACATTGCCCTTAGCCTTGCTGCACAGTCAGTTCGTATTGTTGCACCAATTCCTGGAAAACAGGCTGTCGGAATTGAAGTTCCAAACCGCCACCGCTCTGTAGTTGGATTCCGTGAAATTATTGAAATGGACCTTCCTGAATGGAAAAAAATGGCCGTTCCTGTAATTCTTGGAAAAGATATTTTAGGAAAAGCCCAGCTTATTGATTTAGTAAAAACTCCACATATGCTCATTGCCGGTGCAACAGGTTCTGGTAAATCTGTTTGTGTAAACTCTTTAATTCTTTCAATTTTGTACAAACGTTCCTTCCAGGATGTAAAAATGATTCTGGTGGATCCAAAAGTTGTCGAATTAAAACTTTACAACAACATTCCACACCTTCTGACACCTGTTATTACAGAACCTAAAAAAGCATTACAGGCTTTAAAATGGGCCCTCTGTGAAATGGAAAGACGTTACGCCCTCTTAGACCAAATGGGTGTTCGCGATATTTCTAACTACAATCAGAAAATTAAGGATCAGAAGATTTGTACAGAAAAACTGCCATACATCGTTATCATCATTGATGAATTTGCAGATTTAATGGCAACTTCTGGAAAAGAACTTGAATCTGTAATTGCAAGACTTACCGCCATGTCTCGTGCCGTAGGAATTCATCTTGTACTTGCAACTCAGAGACCTTCTGTAAACGTAATTACTGGTTTAATTAAAGCAAATATTCCAACCCGAATTGCTTTCATGGTTGCTTCCAGAACCGACTCTAACATCATTATTGATACAGTAGGGGCTGAAAAACTTCTTGGCCGTGGTGATATGCTTTATGCTTCTGCCGTAGATCCAGCACCTGTTCGAATTCAGGGTACATTCATCAGCGATCAGGAAGTTGAAGATGTTGTAAGAACCGTCAAAGAATATGGTGAACCAGACTACATTGATGATGAAATTTTCATTGACGATGAAGATGACGAAGAAAAAGCAAGAGATCTCTTTGGACAGCCTATGGATGATGATGACCCACTTTACGATCAGGCCCTCGAAATTGTTGTTCAGAGTGGTAAAGCCAGTGCAAGTTATATCCAGAGACGACTGAAAATAGGTTATAACCGTGCTGCCAGACTTGTAGAAGAAATGGAAGAGCGTGGTATTGTAGGTCCTCAAAACGGAAGTAAACCTCGCGAAATCATTCACATTCCATAATCTATATAAAAGACAAAAACAGATGTCTACCCAAAAAGCTCATTTTGACCTAAAATAAAAGTATGAGTCCAAAACTAATTGTACTTTTTATTCTTAGCCTCTTAATGAGCTTTTTTTTAATTTCGGCAGGCATCTATTTTGCTTCTCAAAAATTTCTTACCAGACTAAATGAATCTTCAGCCATAAAAAATGCCCAGACCTTTGCAAAAAATAAAGTCCGGGCAAAAGGAAGCTCTTATATCTCATTAGGATTAGGAGCTCTAACATTAATTTGGGCAGTCATGATAATGATGTTTCCAGGCCTTACTTCATATCTGGCACTAATCTACATGACTCTTATTTTTATCTGCTCTTCTATTTTGTTCTTTCTTTACAAATAGCATCAACAAGCTGCTTACTGGCTTTTTCGTGTGTTTTTTCAGAAGGATGCCAGTCTGCACAAATTGTATCACTCATTTGCTGAGGATTAAGTCTTAATGCAGAAACTCTGGAATCTCCTGTTTCTGAAGAATATTTTGAAACAGCCTGACTCATAGCGGTGTACAAATCATCCCCCATCATTCCAAGACAAGAAATGATATAAGCCTTAGGATTTTTCTGTCTTACCTTTTTTAGAAATTCTACATAAGAATCAGTATATTCCTGCACACGATCAGCCTTTTTATTTGTATAAGAAGCATCATTTGTACCAAGATTTATTACAACAAAATCAGGCTGATAAGCAGCAAAATTCCAGTTTACATTTACAGGATTAAGACCAAAAATTGTATTTCCCCAGCTGAAACCAAGTTTTTCATAAATTCTTGGAATTACTGAATCAGGATTTTTCTCCCCGTTTCCAGTATAACCAGAAATAATTCCCCAGCCACTTACACTTACAAAAGACCAGTCTGCATTCAAAGCCTGAGCTGTCTTAAATGCATAAGTTTTTGTTGAATCTTCTGTTGAAGTCTTAAAATGATGCTCTTTTACAGGATCATCAACTCCATATCCGCATGTAATTGAATCTCCAATAAATTCAATCTTAAAATCTCTTTCTTTTGATGGAGAAACTTTTCCTTTTTCATTAACAGAAAGACTTGTAATTGCGGCAAGAGAATTGGCACTTTCAGAAACTTTTAAAATCTGAACAAGTCCTTCTACGTTTTTCTTTTCATCAAAAATAGTAAAAGTTTCTGTTTTTTTGCTGATCATTTTATCAAGCAATCTTTCACCATTTACAAAAGCAACAATTCTGGCAGAAGAATCATTTTCACGACCACGAGCTCCACTATCACCCGCAATAGTTACTTCCAGATATTTTGCTTTTACATTGAACTCAATTCCACTTGAAGAAAAAGCCAGAACCAGACCATTTGAATGTTCATAAGTTCTTCCAATTTTTCTGACATGTTCTGAATCAAGCGCAATAGTCTTGTTTTCAGACCAGATTAAAACAGATGAGCTTAATAAGAAAATTAAGCTGATTAATAATGATAATTTTTCGATTCTTTTCATAATAAAAATTATAAAGGTAGTTTTTTAAATACAAAAGACTAAAAAGTCATATAACACAAAAATATAGACTATTTTATAGAGAATTGAATTTATCCCCATAAAAAACTATAATTACATATTAAAATTTTCGAGGAAAAAAATGCCAAAAATTGAATGTAACGAAAAACTCTTTTTTGAAGCTATTGGAAAAAAATACACTTATGATGCATTGGAAGATGTACTTCCTTGCGCAAAGGCTGAACTTGATGAAAAGCCTGATACAAGCCTGCCAGAAAACGAACGCGTAGTAAAAATCGAATTAAATGATACAAACCGTCCTGATCTTTGGTCTACAAACGGTGTTGCCCGCCAGATTAAACTTCACGAAGGTGGAAAAACTGTTGATTACATGAAACTTATGTCTAACTTTGGTAACAATGATTACGAAGGACGTACAATCACAGTTGATCCAGAACTTAAAGACATTCGTCCATACATGGTTGCATTCATGATTGCAGGAAAACCAATTGATGATGCCATGCTTAAGGATATCATTCAGACACAGGAAAAACTCTGCTGGAACTTTGGACGTAAACGTAAGACAATTTCTATGGGCGTTTACCGTTCAGATTTAATCAAATTCCCAGCTCACTATAAGGCTGTAGATCCAGATAAGACAAGTTTTGTTCCTCTCCAGTGTGATGCTCCAATGACTTGCCGCCAGATTCTTACAGACCACCCAAAGGGAAAAGATTTCGGCTGGATTATTCAGGATTTGAAAAAATTCCCACTTCTTACAGATGATAATGATGAAGTTCTTTCTATGGCTCCAGTTATCAACTCTGCAAGCCTTGGTGCCGTTCAGGTTGGCGATAAAGATCTTATGGTTGAACTTACTGGTGACAACATTGAAAACCTTTTACTTTCTGCAAACATTGTTGCCTGCGACTTTGCTGATCAGGGATACTCAATCAAACCAATTCTTGTAAAACATCCTTATGATACAGGACTTGGAAAAGATATCATGGCTCCATACTATTTCCAGCCAAAAACAAAAACAACTCTTAAAGCAATCAACAAACTTTTAGGTTCAGATTTTGACATGAAAAAAGTTGAAGATGCTTTAATCCGCATGGGAAATACAATTGAAGTTAAGGGCGAAGAAATTACACTTTCTCCAGCTCCATACAGAAACGACTTCCTCCACGAAGTAGATATTATTGAAGATGTAATGATTGGCTGCAATGTTGCCGCATTTGAACCAAGAACTCCTCAGGACTTCACTGTTGGTCGTCTTCTTCCTCTTACAGAATTCAGCCGTAAAGCTAAAACTTTGATGGTTGGACTTGGCTATCAGGAAATG
>CAMPAL010000089.1 GCA_946631855.1 uncultured Treponema sp.
CTTCTTTTTTAAGCTGGCGTTCAACTACGTTCTGAGTTGCAATTCCGGCATGGTCAGTACCAGTTACCCAGAGAGTATTATCACCCTTCATACGATGATAGCGAACTACGATGTCCTGGAGAGTGTTGTTAAGACCGTGTCCCATGTGGAGAACACCAGTTACGTTTGGAGGAGGAATGACGACAGAATAGGTATTTGTTTTTTTGTTGCAATCTTCACACTGGCACTTGTACTGTGCATGAACCGGCGATTTTTCATCACTGGCAGGTTTAAAATAACCTTTACTTTCCCATTCGTTGTAAATGCGGTCCTCAAAAGATTTAGGATCGTAAGCTTTTTCAAGTTCAATAGCTTTCATTTCGTCTTCCTCTTTTTAGAAAATAATGTACAAAAGTATAATGAAAAAAGTCAGATTAGTCATCAAGCGAGATTCTATTTCCTGTGTAAAGGAAGTAATATCTGCCCTTGGCTGCGATCAATTCTTCATGTGTACCACGTTCAATTATATTTCCATGTTCCAGAACAATAATTTCATCTGCATTACGAACAGTTGAAAGTCTGTGAGCAATAACAAAAGAAGTTCTGCCCTTCATCAAAGAATCCATACCTTCTTCAATCTGCTTTTCTGTACGTGTATCGATTGATGATGTTGCTTCGTCCAGAATTAAAACAGGAGGATTTGCGACAGCCGCACGTGCAATTGCCAGTAACTGACGCTGTCCCTGACTAAGACTTGCACCATCGCCTGTTATTACTGTGTCGTATCCATTTTCAAGGTGGCGGATAAAATGATCGGCATTGGCGAGTTTTGCTGCCTCATAAACCTGCTGATCTGACGCATCCAGATTTCCATATCTGATATTTTCACGAATTGTTCCTGTAAACAAATGTGTATTCTGCTGAACCATTCCCAGAGATTTTCTGAGGGCATCCTTTGAAATACTGTTTAAAGGAATTCCATCGTATGTAATTGTTCCATTCCCTTCCGGTACATCATAAAAACGTGTAAGAAGATTGATAGTTGTAGTTTTTCCTGAACCTGTAGAACCAACCAGGGCAATTTTCATGCCTGGCTTTGCGTGAATGCACACATCGTGGAGGACAGTCTTTTCTGGTCTGTAACCAAATGTAACATGATCAAAAACAACTTCCCCTTTCATTGGTTTTAATGAATTGTCTGCAGGATCTTTCCATGCCCATTCGCCGGTTTTTGAGAAGGACTGTACAAGTTTCATTTCGCCTGCATTGTCTTTTGCTTCATATGCATTAACCAGGGTGAACTTTCCTTCATCAATTTCTTCTTCTTCATCAATAATGGCAAAAATACGTTCAGCTCCGGCAAGTGCATTTAACACTGAGTTTGCCTGTTGACTCATCATTCCAATTGGCTGACTGAAAGAACGGGTATACTGCAGAAAAGCCGCAATTGTTCCAATATCAAGAGCACCTGTAAACCAGTTGAGAAGTCCTGCCTTATACTGACCAAGAATCATAAACACAGAAGAAATGATTGCAACAACTGCATACTGTGCATGAGAAAGGTTATTTGTGACAGGTCCCATTACTCCACCATAAGTCATGGCATCTGTACCTGCTTTACGAAGATTTTCATTCAAAACAGCAAAATCGGCAGTTGCTTTTGGTTCATGATTGAAAACTTTGATAACCTTCTGACCTTCAATCATTTCTTCAATAAATCCGTTCAATTCTCCAACACTCTTCTGGTTTGCACGGAAAGCGTTTGCAGATTTTTTTCCAATCATTTTTATAACCTGGAAAATCAAAAACATGGTGAACAAAACCAGAATTGCCAGCATAGGACTGAGAACTATCATCATAACAACAACTCCCAGAACTGTAAGAGTTGATGATAAAAGCTGAGGGATTGTCTGACTCATCATTTCACGCAAAGTATCTGTATCATTTGTAAAACGAGACATTAATTCACCGTGAGTATGGGCGTCATAAAACTTGATTGGAAGTTTTTCCAGCTTGTTGAACAAATCTGTTCTTACGTTAAAAAGCAGATTTGTTGAAATATAAAGCATAAGTCTCTGATTACACCAGGAAGCCAAAACTCCCACAAGGAATAAAACCAGAACTCCAATAAGAAGGCGTGCAAAATCTGCCATTTGAGGAGCAATGCTTTCACCGGCCATAGCTGCCTTTGTCATTGGAATGATATAGTTGTTAATTGCAGGTTTGATAAGATAAGTTCCTATCAAAGATGCACCGGAATTTATAATTACACAAAGGAAAACTACAAACCAGAGAGCTTTAAATTTTCCCATATATGCAATAAGTCTTCCAATTGTCTTTTTTACGTTTTTAGGTTTTCCCAAACCTCTTGTTCTTACTGGTGGCATTAGTCATTACCTCCTTCTTCTCCGGCAAGATCAGCATCTCCACTACCCTGCTGCTGAGAATCATAAACTTCCCGATAAATTTTGTTATTTGCAAGAAGTTCTTCATGAGTTCCAGCCCCACTGAGTTTGCCTTCATCCAGAACAAAAATAACATCTGCATCTTTTACAGAAGAAATTCTCTGAGCAATAATGATTTTTGTAGTTTCAGGTGCAATATCTTTCAGAGCAGAACGAATACGACCTTCTGTTGCTGTATCAACCGCAGAAGTTGAATCATCAAGAATAAGAATTTTTGGCTTTTTCAAAAGGGCACGGGCAATACAAAGACGCTGTTTCTGTCCACCAGAAACGTTTACTCCACCCTGTCCAAGATCTGTTTCATATTTATCTGGGAAAGACTGAACAAATGAATCTGCATCAGCAGCCTTGCAGGCCTGAATTATTTCTTCATCACTTGCATCCGGATTTCCCCAGCGAAGATTTTCCTTAATTGATCCGCTGAACAAAACATTTTTCTGCAAAACCATAGCAACTGAATCGCGGAGAACGGCCAGATCATACTTTCTAACATCCTGGCCACCAACTTTTACACAGCCCCGGAAAACATCATAAAGACGTGGCAAAAGAGAAACCAGAGTTGTTTTAGAAGAACCAGTTCCTCCAATAATACCAACAACCTGTCCGCTTTCAATTTTCAGATTAATTCCGCTAAGTACACAATTATCTGCTTTTTTATTGTAAGAAAAATCAACACTTTCAAATTCAACAGAACCGTCTTTTACTTCCATAATTGGATTTTCAGGAGCAGTAATATCTGGAACTTCATCAAGAACTTCACAAATACGGTGATTAGAAGCCTGAACCATTACAATAGAAATAAAGAGCATGCCAAGCATCATCAATGAAGAAAGAACCTGTGTTACATAGGTGAAGAAAGAGATTAATTCTCCAGAAAGCATGTTTCCACCGACAACCTGACGTCCTCCAAACCACATAACAGCAAGCATTGTAAGATACATTACCAGCTGAAGCAGAGGCATAAGGAAGATTACCAGTTTTTCTGCACGAGTCTGAGCATCCTTTACAGCAGCAGCGGCTTTCTTAAATTTAGATTCCTCAAAATCACCACGAACATAAGCTTTTACTACTCTGATTCCAATAAGATTTTCCTGAATAGCCCCGTTCATATCATCAAAACGACGCATCATTTTTTCAAAACGAGGATAAGCAAGAATCGAAATAAGAATAATACCAGCTGCTATTACAGGAATTGCAATTAAGAATACCAGAGCCAGACTTGCATTAATCTTAAAAGCCATAATTGTACCTGCAATCAGCATAATTGGACTGCGGAAACACATATGAATGGCCATTCTAAACACGTTCTGAGACATATTAACGTCAGTTGTTAAACGTGTTACTAAAGAAGCTGTACTGAACTTATCAATATTGGCAAATGAAAAAGACTGAATCTTATCATAAAGCCGTTTTCTCAGATTATAAGCATATCCCTGAGCTGCAAAAGTTGAAAAACGGGTACCAAGTACACCACAAGTTAAAGAAATACAGGCAAGACCGACCATTAAAAGTCCAGTCTTAATAACATAAGGTAAATCTGAATTAGAAATTCCTTCATCAATAATTTTGGCCATTACAAATGGAATGATAACTTCCATAAGTACTTCACCAATCATAACCAGAGGAGACAGAAAAGAATTTACAATATACTTCTTTTCCATTCCTTTTACTAATTTTCTAACAGTAGACATAGGTCTAAATTTAATCAAACTCTTTAAAGGAATTCAAGGACTTGTTTTTAAAAACTTGTTATTTTTTTGTAGTTTATAAATCTTCTATAATTACTTTCTCAAAACCTGCAGAAAGTAAAAATTGAGTGATGATATTTGAAGCATACAGTCTGGCCTGATCAAGAATTCCTTCAGCAATCATTTCATCTTCATATTCTCTTCTTGCAGAATCAATTTCATCAAAAATTTCCTGAGTAGAAATTGGTATAAAAACACTTTGCTTTTCATCAAAAACACTTTGACTAACCAGTTCATTTCCAAGAATTTCTGCTTTTGGAAGTTTGACTTTTATTGTTTTTCCGTCAATTGAAAGGTTGTAGGAAATATCTGTAAAATCTGCAATTCCAACTCTCATAAGTCCAGAATATTTTATGATGCTGTAACTTTTTGCAAAACCAGAAGACTTTTTAAGCGTAACAATATCACTATATCTGTATTTGGTAGTAACAAGTTCCTGACAAAATGATAATTGTCTTTCCACCAGTGAATGTTTTGTCTCGCTTTCAACTTTAGTGATTTTCTTAATTGTATAATAAGATGCACCTGCAAACAGCAGAACAAGAATCACAATCCAAATGATTCTTACTGCAATTTTCTTAAAGAAGGGCATTTTCACCTTTTTTACTTTTTCAACTTTCTTCTGATTATCCTGACTTCTAGTTTTTTCCATAAAATAAATTATACCCCAATACACGTCTTTTTTGTTGTTTTTTTTAGACATTACCAATATCTTTAAAAAAAACAGTTTAGCTCTTGCTAAAAATAGGAGAAATTTTATGGCTGAAGAAAAAAAAGTCAAACGCGCCAGAAAGCACATTGGAACCACTTTATTTATCTGGCTTATAATTCTTGCCGCCGCAGTTGCAGCAGGATTTTCAAGTTTCTATGTTATTGATGAAACAGAAAATGCCGTTATTACCCGTCTTGGAAAATACACCAAAACTGTTGAATCTGGACTTCATGCAAAACTTCCATTTGGAATTGACCGGGCTTACACCGTGCCTGTAAAAGTTGTTCAGACAGAACAGTTTGGTTTTAAAACCGTAAAAGCCGGCCGCAACAATGAATATAAAAACAATATTTCAAACGAAAGTACAATGCTTACAGGTGATTTAAATATTGTTGATGTTGAATGGATTATTCAGTACCGAATTGTAGATCCTAAACAGTGGCTTTTTGGAGTTTACGAAAAAGAACAGACAATCAGAGATATTTCCCGCTCTGTAATAAATACCTTAGTTGGAGACAGAGCAATTCTTGCAGTTATGGGAAGTGAACGAACAAACATTGAAAATCTTGCCCTTGATATGATGAATGAAAACTTCAAACAGCTGGGACTGGGAATTAATGTAATTGCAGTAAAACTTCAGAATATTGTTCCTCCAAGCGGAGTTCAGGATGCTTTTGAAGATGTAAACAAGGCAACTCAGGATATGAACCGTTTTATCAACGAAGGAAAAGAAGCCTACAATGCTGAAATTCCACGTGCCCAAGGTGAAGCAGACCGCCAGCTGCAGGTTGCAGAAGGTTACGCCGCTGAACGTGTAAATATGGCAAAGGGTGATGTTGCACGTTTCAATGCCGTTTACGAAGAATACAAACGTTCTCCAAAAGTAACAAAAGAACGTATTTATCTTGAAACAATGGATGAAATATTTGGTTCTGAAAAGAAACCTCAGCTTATCGACAGCGAACTGGACAATCTTCTTCCTGTCAAAAATCTTAAGGACTAAAAGGAGAAGTGTATGAATAAAGCAATGAAAAAACTTATCGGATGGCTTGTTGCCATAGTTGTTCTTTTTGTAGCCTTCCTTTTTATGGGCCCATTTTACATTGTTAATGAAGGAAGTCAGGTCGTTGTAACCCGCTTTGGAAGTATTGTTGATTCTCACCAGGATGCAGGCTTATATTTCAAAATTCCATTCCTTGATAAAGTTATCACTTATCCAAAACTGGTACTTTCTCTTGATGGTGACGAACAGCGTATTCCTACTAAAGAAAATCAGTTTATTATAGTAGATACAACCTCCCGCTGGCGTATTTCTGACCCAATAAAATTTTATCAGAACTTTACAACTCTGGAAAATGCCTACAACAAACTGTCTGATAACATTGATTCTGCATGCCGAACTGTAATTACCCAGAACAAACTGAGCGAAATAGTCCGCAGTTCAAATCATATTAATGAAGTTGCAGAACAGTCTAACGAAAATGATGACGAACTTGGAGACCTCTTAAACGAAACTTCAATCAAAGAGTCTGCAACAAATGATATTGTAACAAAAGGTCGTGGTGAACTTTGCCGTCTTATGACAGCAGAAGCAAACAAACTTGTTCCAGAATACGGAATTGATTTGATTGATATTGTACCCCGCCAGATTAAATATTCTGATGAACTTACAGAATCTGTTTACAATCGTATGATAAAAGACAGAAATCAGGCTGCCCAGACCTTCCGTTCTCTTGGTGAAGGTAAAAAAGCTGAATGGCTTGGTAGACTTGAAAGCGATAAGCGTGCCATTGTTTCTGAAGCATACAGAAAATCTGAAGAAATAAAAGGTGCTGCCGATGCCGAAGCTGCTGCTATTTATGCCGCTGCCTACAACAAAGATCCAGAATTTTATGCTTTCTGGAAGAGTATGGAATCTTACAAGAACAATTTAAAAGATTATCCTGCAACATACAGTACAAAAATGGATTATTTCAAATATCTGTACAGTGCAGACGGAAATAAAAACCGCTAAAACAAAAACGAGGCCTTTGAGATATGAAAGAACTGATTACTTTATCGGACGGAGAAATAAGACTAACTTCTAACCTGGACGAATATTCCTTTGGTAAAACAAATTATGATTCTATCGTTACTCAGGAAGGCTTCCTTTTTGACGGAAGGACTTTTACAAGCTGGACTTTTTCTGATGTAAAGTCTTTCAACATTGAAGGAGAAAAAGACAGAATTGTTTTCTACTGTGGAAAAAATCCTCTTTCAGAAAACGCAAAAACTCTCCTTCAATATTATGATTTAAATGATGATTCAACTTTCAGAGCTGTAAGTGCCGTTTGTAAAGCCTACACCCAGGCAGCCCAGGACGACTTCCCGCTTCCTCCACTTGGAGCAGGCGGAATTCTGGTAGATCTGAAAGAAAATTCTGAAAAAATTCTTTTTTTACCGGAAGGACTTTTTTCAAATACAGTTTCAGGACTCAAAGCAGAAGAATACCTGCAGGAAGCGGGCGGATGGATAAACAGAACCATTTACAAACTTCCTGCCATCTGTTTTGAAAGAGCCGTTCTTGTCTACAAACTTTTAACAAAACGCCTTCCATACGCAAATCCAGATCAAATTGAAAGAAATGCTGATATTCTTGACCAGAATTTTCTTCCTCTTGAACTTTCTGTAAAAGGCATCAACCCAAAACTTGCAAAAGAAGTAAACAAAGCCCTTAAGCTTAATTCAAATGTTGTAAATATTCCTGGAAAAAAGCAGAAAGGCAAAAACAGCGAAGATTTAACTCCAACAAAAGAGTTCCCTCTGGAATTACTGGAGGAGGCCTGGAAACTTTCAAAAGAAAACTCTCTTGATGATAAAGACTTTCAGGAGAAAGCGGCTTCATATATGAAAATCAAAAACTCAAAAGTTACAACAAAACGCCGCATACGAAGAAATTCCGCAAAAATTGGTGTAGGAATTGCACTTATAATCATCTTCACCTACATCACCATTAATACAGTAAAAACAAGTAAAGACCGTTACACCAGCATTGGACTTACTTCTACCCAGACAATTCAGGGCTTCTTTATGGGAGTTAATGTAAAAGACCCTACAACTCTTTCAGAATTTGTAAAAGGCAAAAAACCTCAGTCTTACGTAGATACAATCAGTCAGATTTATGTTTTAACAAAACAACGTAAACTTTATGATAAAGACAACGGCTTTGCATCTCCTGCTAACTGGCTGATTTTCTCCACCACCCCAGAACGATACTCCCGCTCCGGCATTTACGGTATCACAAATCTCAAAATTGACGGAAAACCATACGATATCACCACAAAAATTTACAAAAAGAACCAGAATCCAGAAGTTCTGACAAAAGAAGGAAATATCAACCTTTCAAACAAAGACAAATCTGTTCACAAGGTAGAATATTTCCTCATTCATTCTGAAGGCGAAAATCAGGATTTCATTGTAGAAAAAGTAACTGATATTTTTACTCTCACTTATACAAAAAACCGCTGGCTCATTACAGATATTCAGACAGAATCAGAAAATCTTCAGGTAAAATCAAAAACTTTTAAGAATGATTACATGAACGAACTTCTGCTTACCGAGGGTGATGTAATAAGTGCTGCTGAAAATTTACGATCAAAATATCCATGGCTTCCTTCAAAAACAGACCTTACAGAAGAGATGGAACTTATGGAATGGAATTTAAGTCACCCGTTTGACCAGAAAGATTTTATGTTTGAGTAAACTTTCTTTTATCAGCCTCTAAAAAACTGATTTTATTCTGACATTTTTTGCATATTTTGTCATATTGACACTAAATGACTTCTAATATATTCTTCATTTAACGAGGTTAACAATGGAATACAATTTGGAAAAACAGCATGCAAAAGGAAAACTTCATGCAATAGAACGTATTAATCTCCTTTGCGATAAGGGTACATTTGTTGAAACTTACCAGGGTGTAAAACACAACTGTACAAGTTTCGGAATGGATAAAAAAGATATTCCTTATGATGGTGTAATCACAGGATTTGGAAAAATCAACGGCCGTAAGGTTGCAGTTTATGCACAGGACTTCACAATTCAGGGTGGTTCTTTGGGACATATGCACGGTCGCAAAATTGCAGATCTTACTAAGATGGCCATTGACGCACGTTGTCCAGTAATTGGAATTAACGATTCGGGTGGAGCTCGTATTCAGGAAGGTGTAGAAGCACTTGGTGGATATGGTAACGTATTTAATCAGAACGTTCGTGCTTCAGGTGCAATTCCTCAGATTTCTATCATCGCAGGACCTTGTGCCGGTGGTGCAGTTTACTCTCCTGGAATTACAGACTTTATTTTTACTGTAGATAAAGTAACTCAGATGTTCATTACAGGACCAAAAGTTGTAAAGTCAGTAATGTTTATGGACATTTCTGCAGAAGACCTTGGTGGAGCTTCTATTCACGCTCAGAAGTCTGGAGTTTCTCACTTCCGTTGTGATTCAGAAAAAGAATGTTACGAAGAAGTTCGCCGTCTTTTAGACTATATACCACACTACTTCGGAGATAAGCTTCCTGCCAAAGAATTTAAGTTCAACGCTAAAAAGGCAGAAAAGAGAATCAACGAAATTTTGCCAGAAAATCCACGTCAGGGTTACGATGTACGCGATGTAATCAACTGTGTAATTGATGAAGATTCTTTCCTCGAAATTATGAAGGAATTCGCAATCAACTGTGTAGTTGGATTTGGTAAAATTGAAGGTCGTACTGTTGGTATTGTTGCAAACAATCCAAAAGGACTTGGTGGAGTTCTTGATTGCGATGCTTCAGATAAAATTGCCCGCTTCATCCGCTACTGTGACTCATTCGATATCCCACTTCTTACTTTTGTTGATGTTCCAGGATTCATTCCAGGACCTCAGGAAGAACAGAAGGGTATTATCCGCCACGGTGCAAAAGTTATTTACGCTTACTCAGAAGCAACTGTTCCAAAGCTTACAGTTATTCTTCGTAAGGCTTATGGTGGAGCTTACATTGCTATGTGTTCTAAACACCTTGGTGCAGATTTTGTTTATGCATGGCCAAAGGCAGAAATTGCTGTAATGGGTGCTGAAGGTGCAATTGAAATTCTTTTTGCTAAAGAACTCAAGGATCCTAACAAGGCTGCAGAAGTTCAGGCTGCTTCAGAAAAATATAAGAACGAAATTATGACTCCTTATATTGCAGCAGAACGTGGTTACATCACAGAAATTATTCAGCCGGAAGAAACAAGAGCCCGCATTGTTGCAAGTTTTGACTTCCTTGAAACAAAGATCTTTACAAATAAACCGCTCAAAAAGCACGGAAATATTCCACTTTAATC
>CAMPAL010000090.1 GCA_946631855.1 uncultured Treponema sp.
TCTTACTTTTTCTGTTAAAACTCCACCTTCTTCATAACCAACATATCCTGGTGGAGCTCCTACCAAACGGCTTGCAGTATGTTTTTCCATAAAATCAGACATATCAATTCTGATTAAAGATTCTTCACTTCCAAAAAGATATTTTGCAAGAGCTTTTGCAAGCTGAGTTTTTCCAACGCCTGTAGGTCCAAGGAAAATAAAAGAACCAACCGGATGCTTCGGTGAAGAAATTCCAGCTCTTGAACGACGGATTGCTCCAGAAATAATACTTACTGCATTGTTCTGTCCAATTACTGTGTTATGAAGTTCATCCTCCATATGAATAATTCTTTCGGTTTCAGAAGAAGTAAGCTGTTCTGCAGGAATTCCTGTCATTTCACTGATAATTTTTTCAATATCACTTACACAAACTCTTTTTTTAACACTACCGTTCAAATTATCACGATATTCTTCACTGTAAAGTTTAAGTCTTCTTTTTAAGTCAATTACTTTATCACGAACTAAAGCGGCACTTTCATAATCCTGATTATCAACAAGAGCTTTTTTTTCTTCAATAAGGGATGAAATGCTTACTTCAAGTTCTGTTAATTCAGTAGGTTTTGCTTCTTCCTGTATTTTTTTAGAAGCTCCTGCTTCATCAAGAATATCAATGGCCTTGTCTGGAAGAACTTTTTCAGGAATATAGCGGCGGCTGAGTTTTACAATTGCAGGAATTACATCATCATCATAAGAAACATGATGATAAGATTCGTATTTTTCTTTTATTCCCTGTAAAATTTCAACAGTTTCCTGATCATCTGGTTCTTCAACTTTTACAACCTGGAATCTTCTTTCAAGAGCCAGGTCTTTTTCAATATATTTTGTATATTCTTTTGTTGTTGTAGCACCAATAATCTGAATTTCACCTCGGGAAAGTGCAGGCTTCATAATGTTTGAAGCATCCATTGTACCTTCTGGTCCGCCTGCCCCAATAATTGTATGAAGTTCATCGATAAATAGAATGATATCCTTGTTTTCCTGCAATTCCTTCATCATCTTTTTCATGCGCTCTTCAAATTCACCACGGTATTTGGTTCCTGCAACCATGGCAGCAAGATCTAACGAAAGAATTCTCTTTTTAAGAAGGTCAGAAGGAACTTTTCCCTGAGCTATATGCTGAGCGAGGCCTTCTACAATGGCAGTTTTTCCAACTCCAGGTTCACCAGTAAGAACAGGATTATTCTTTGTTCTTCTTGATAAAATCTGAATTACACGGTGAATTTCTTTATCCCTGCCGACAACAGGATCGTCTTTATTTTCACGGGCAATTTTTGTTAAATCCCTGCTGTATTCCGAAAGAAAAGATTGTTTTTGAGAATTATTGCTTTTATCTACATTCTGTTTTTTAACTGATTTCTGTTCGTCAAAAACACCAAAAAGGCCACCACCTGCACCATCATTCAGTAAACTTTTAAAAACAGAATCTACAATATTTTCAACGGCATTTTGTTTTATGGAAGACTGATTTTCTGACTGTAACTCCATAACTGTAAATCTGGCATCCATGATATTAAAACCAGACGATGTAAAAAATGATGAAACAATTCCACCTTCATCACGAATTGAAGCAAGCAGCAAGTGTTCAGTACCAATATAATCATTATGAAGGGCTGAAGATTCAATATCTGCAATATCCATAAAAAACTGATAACGTCTGCTCTTTGGTATTGTATCTAAAGTTGGACTGCGAGCTTCATCCTTAAAAAAGTCTTCAAGATTTTGTTTTAATTTTTCTGAATCAAGACCTAATTTTCCAAATACCTGATAACCAATACCATCTTTTGTTTTTAAAAGAGACAGGAGGACATGTTCTGGTAAGAGCTGAGGGCTTCCAATAAGTCTGGCTTCGTCCTGTGCCTGTACCAATAAGATTCTTTTTGCCCTAGGAGACAGTTTTCTCATTCACGATTCCTTCAAAAGCTTGCTGAATTACAATGGCCCTCAATCTTTTTATCTGTAGATTTTCGCTTGCCTTAATATCATCTTCGAAAGAAAAATTAAAATTTTCGCACAAATATCTTAGATGACCAGACTTTGTCCTGAAATACAGGGCATTGAGTTCTGAATCGGAAATCCCGCTTATTAAGCCTAAGTGGAGACCCCATTTTATGGCAGACAAAATACTCACACTTTCTTCATAAGACAAAAGCAGGGAGTATAAAGCCTTTGCGTAGTTCTGCTTAAAAAAATTTAAGACTACTGTAGGATTATTATCGGCAAATTCTGACCGAATCTTGCGTTCTGTTTTCAAAATTAACATTCCAACTGCCTGAATTGCAGCCATCTGATCAAATTCTGTTCCCTGGAAAGAGTTTGTTGAAGAAATATCAAAAATACAATTTGCAAATTCCGTAACATCACTCTGATCAGGCTTAAAAACTGGCTTAAGCTGGAATCTTTTTTCATGAACTAAAGACAGCACACTTTCAAATTGACCAGCTAAAACGATGGAAGGAATATAAACCCGGATAGTAAATTTTAAGCCTGTTCCACAATCTTTTATGCGGGAAGTTAAATATCCAAAATCAATACTGGCTGCAAACTGAAGTTTTTTCTGAAGTTCTTCATCAAGTTTGTAAATTTTCTCCATGGCCTTTTCACAATCAAGACCGGCAATAAATGCAGAAAGTTTCAGATGATCACTTTCATTAACAAGGCAGGCCAGGCTTTCATCTTTGTAATCTAAAAGAACTGCAGAACAAGCTTTATCCTTTAAAATATTTTTATCTCTTAAGATTTCTTTTCCAGGTTCAGAAAGTTCTGCAAAATCGAGAAAATGAAAATTTTCATCTGGCTGAAAGGCGTCATAAACGAGAGAATTAATTCTGTTAAAATCATCCGTTACCATTTTTGACGGAAAAGGAAAATCGGCCAGATTGCGGACTAAACGAACTCTGGTGGAAAGAACGACATCATCATAAGGGCCGCTCTGAGCAAACCAGGCTGTTTCTCCGCTTTCTGAATTACTGCTGGATTTCCTGATTTTCTGAGTCATGATTCAACACCTTCAAATAATCACGGTAAAGTGCTGCTTTTTCATATTCTTCTGCAGCAAGTGCTTCTTCAAGTTTTATCTGCATAGTCATACGATCTACCAGAGTTGAACGATAGCCTTTTATTCTTTTTGGAAGGGATCCTTTATAAGTCGTATCTATTCCATTATTTTTTAAGGTATCCTGAAATTCTGTTTTAAAAGTATAATAACATTCTGCACAACCAATTGTTTGAGACTTTATTATCTGATCAAAAGAAGAACCACAAACCTTACAAATCTTCATTTAGTTTTTCCTTAAAATTTCCAGTGGTTTTTCTTTTCCAGCTTTTCTTGCAGGAAGATATGAAACCAGAAGGGAAAGTAAAAGTACACCAATTACAATTAGAATAACCTGCTTTACAGGTATTTCAACTGGAATCTCTGATAAATAATATGCCGGATCCATCAAAACAATTTTTTGTCCATGAAAAAGCCGGGTAAATAAATTTATAACTTTTTCTAGACCATTTATAATCTGATTTGAAAGAATTGTCAAAATAATTCCAAGCGGAAGTCCAAAAATAATTCCACCAGCGGCACAACTCATCCCTGCAAGTAAAAAAGAAAAACTTATTCCTGCAGGACTTGCCCCTATACTTTTTAAAATTGCAATTTCTTTCTGTCTTTCCATAACCAGCATGATAATAGCTGATGAAATATTTACACTTGCAACCAGAACAATCATCATCATAACAAAGACGAGCATAACTTTTGTAGAAGAAAAGTTTTCAAACTCTGCTGAATGAATCTGATCCCATCTGTAAACATTTGCATATCGTCCAAAACAAGAAGCTGTCTTTTTTTGCAAACGCACTAAATCTGGGGAAAAGGCATCCTTTGTTTCTATCAAAATATTATAAGATGCATCATCAAGGGAAAGTTTTGAATAAGCGGTTTCAAGAGGAATAAAGACCCAGAACTGATCAAGTTCCTGATAGCCAGATGAAATTACAGCGCCGACAGTAAAACTGGTCAGGCGGGGAATAATTTTATTTTCTAAAGAACGGGTTGTAATTACTCTAAAAGTATCCCCTTTTTTAAGTTCCAGTTCCTCCGCCATCTTCTGACCGATCAGAGCGGTGGTAGAACCAGAAGTAAAAGAAGAAGTGTCTCCTTCAATAAAAGTAAAAAGCTTTTTAAAAGACTGATTTGTTTCAAAAATATCACTTTCTACTGCACGGATTTCTATTCCTGTTCTGATTTTTTTTCCTGCAGCAAGAGCAGAAATGTTCACTTCAGGAAAAACATTTTTTATATCTTCTAATTCCAAAAGCCCCTGAGCATATTTTTTAAAATTTTCAGGACTTGAAGTTTGACTTATTCCGGCCGCAACAAAAGCTTCTAAATGGCTGGAAGAAAGCCCTATTATTCTTTCAGTCATTGCATTTATCATGCCGTTTGAAATGGATGTAACTACCACCATTGGAATAATGCTGAGTCCTATGCAGAGCATTGCACCAAAAAGACTTTTTCTGGCGGAGGATTTCTTTTCTGCTTTTGGGAAAATCAGGCTTTTTGCAAACAAAAGTGAAGAAAAAATTGTCATTGAAGTTTTCCTTCCACAATCTGATATTTAAAATCGCCTTTCGAAGCAAGATTCATATCATGAGTTACAAGAATAAGAGTCTTCTGATATTTATCTACAACAGAAAAAAGCATTTCTCCAATTTTTTCGGCATTTACAGGATCCAGATTTCCAGTTGGTTCATCAGCAAGAACAAGTTCCGGATTGTTGATTAAAGCACGGGCAACTGCAACTCTCTGTCTTTCTCCACCCGAAAGTTGAGACTGAAGGTGATTTCGTCTGTCATAAACCCCTACATCATTCAAAAGTTTTTCAGCTCGCTCAAAAGCCTCTTTTTTAGGAAGGCCTGCAATTAAAGCCGGCATGGAAACATTTTCAAGTGCAGTAAAATCTTTTAAAAGATAATGAAACTGAAAAACAAGGCCTATAAAATGAGAACGATATTCAGACAAGTCCTTTTCTGATAATTCTGAAACTTTCCAGTCACCTGCCTGAACCCTGCCTGAAGTAACTTTGTCTATTCCTCCAATAATGTTCAGTAAAGTACTTTTTCCACTTCCACTTTCACCAACAATTACAACTTTTTTACCGCTTTCAACAGTAAGATTTAAATCTTTTAAGATTGTTAGAGTTTCACTTTCTGTGATGTATTTTTTTTCAAGATTTTCAATGGTTAAAATATTACTCATTATGAAGGACCTCCGAAACGGTCATTTTTAAAACATTTCTGCTTGCAGCCCAGGATGCAAATAAGGGTGCAAGAATTCCAAATATTGTTATGGCAATTACTTCTCCAGGAAAAATTCTTGCCGGTATACTTGCATAAATACTGTAGGTTGAATTTTCCTGAACATAAATAAGATTTGCACGGTCAGTTAATGCGGTAATAAGATACTGGAAAAAATACATTATTTTTGCAGCAAGATTAAAAACAAGATCTGTATTATAACTGATTAAAAGTCCAAGCAGTAAACCTGATAAAGCACCGGCAAGCCCTGTCATAAATCCTCTCATAACAAAAATTGATTTGATTTCCCAGGTTCTTCCACCAAGTGCCGAAAGTACTGCAATTTCGTTTCTGCGTTCAAAAACCAGACGTCGCATTCCATTGTAAATATTAATTGCTACAACAACAAAAATAAGTCCAACCAGAAGACGCAGCATATCTTTTTCAATTCTTAAAGTTCCAAAAAAAGTTTTATTATAAACAGACCAGGGCTGCACTTTTGCTTCTGGAAAAGTTTCTTTTAAGTTATGGAGGACTGAACCATAAGAATTATAATTTTTCAGTTTTAAGCCCCAGTGTTTTTTTGAGGCAGTACCAAAGTATTCAAGGGCAGAATCAAGATTTACAAAAGCATAAGAATTATTTATTTCCTGATATCCGCTTGTAAAAATGCCAGTGACTGTAAAAATTCTATCATTAGAAAAAAGATTTACATCACTGCCACCACTCATAACAAGAAGATTTACAGTATCGCCCTTTCTAACTCCTAAATTTCTGGCCAGACTTGAAGCAAGAATTATTGAATTTTTGGAAGAAAGATTAAAATCTCCGGAAAGCATGCGAACTTCTTTATGGAAACCAGAATCATTTTCATAAACAGAAGGATCTATTGCCCGAATTAAAACAGAATTAGCACCCCCTCTCTGGCCTGTCATCAAAGCCTGAGCTTCGTAGAAAGGACTGTAATTCAAAACCTGTTTAGAATTATTCAATAAATTAAAAAAGGAAGCTTCATTTTCAGAAGCAAGCTCATCTACCCTTACGTGATAAGATGATATTTCCAGAATGGAATCTATAAAACTCATTTGAAAACCATTCATCACGCTCATTACAACTATCAAAGTCATAACGCCAAAAGCAATTCCTAAAGTTGCAAGAATGGAGGTTGCTGCTGAACGGCCTTTACGGTCAACACGGGAAAAGCGTTTAGAAACAAGAAAAATCCATTTAAAACTCTGAATCAGTCTTTTCTTTTTCATAGTTTTTTACCCTTGTGACTTTTCCGTTTTTGTAATAAACATCCTGAACTTTTTTGTTATTTATATAATAACTTTTAACAGAAATTCCTCGTGAAAAATAAACGTGACTGGTGTAAGTTCCCTTCTCCACCGAATATTTAGTTTTGATTTTGAGTTCATTATTTTCGAAATATTCATAATCTGGTGGAATATCTTCCGAATTGTAAGAATAAACATATTTTCTACAGAAGGTATCAAGAACTTTTTTATTATCACTACTAAGTGTATAAATCTTGGTTTCTTCTTTTTCAATTCTATTATCACTGTTATAAGAAATGATTTTTCCAGAAACTTTGTATCGGTTCTCATTATCCTGAATATATCTTGAAACAAGAACCAGAAGTCCATCCTCTCTATATTCGAAAACAGAATAATCCAGACTTGTTTCAAGTGTTTTTGTTTTAATTACATAAGAATTACCATAATATATAAAAGTATATACTTCTTTAATTTTGGCGTTCGCATAATCTTTATAATCCCAGACTTCTTTTCTGGTAAGACGGAACAAATTATCATAAAAATTTCTTATAAGAATGTTTGATGCAGAATGAATTGTGATATAGCCGTCGTTTGTTTTTTGAGGAATAAAAATTTCATCCCCATATTCCATAATTTTCAGGGAATCTTCTTTTCCAAGAATTTCTTTTAAAACCTTTTCGTCGGCCTTTCCACCACCCGAGTCGGTTTCACCATTTTCATTTTCAGAAAGAACTTGTTCAGAATCATCAAAAACTGATTTTTCAAGAATTAAATCATCTACCTGAGGATCCTGCATATTATTTTCAAGTTCTTCAAACTGTTTGGCAAGTCTTTCTTCTTCAAAATGGAGCAGTACATCTTCTATCATCTCCATGTTTGGTTCTGCTTCTGTAGAAATAATTTCTTCTGGAGAAATTGTTTCTTCTGGAGAAAGAGGATGTTTTACTTCATTTTGAATTTCCATTTCCTCTTTTGGAGGTTTTACTTTCTTGTTGCAGGAACTCAGAAAAAAGAGATAAATGAGAACTGATAGAAATGTTAAAATAATTCTGTTATTTTTCAAAAATTACAACCCAAGAAATTCGTTTATATATTTTTCTGCATCAAATACCTGAATATCAGGATATTTTTCACCAGTGCAAACAAATGCAACTGGTAAACCAAGTTCTTTGCCAATAGTTACAGCAACTCCACCTTTTGCGGTAGAATCGTATTTTGTCATAATCAGAGCATCCAGGCCTACCGCTTCATGAAAAACTTCTGCCTGTCGCAAAGCATTCTGACCAGTTGTTGCATCAATTACAAGAATCTTTTTATAACAGCCTTCATCTGCTTTTGTACTGCAGGTTCGGTCAATTTTCTGTAATTCCCTTACAAGATTTTCTTTATTATGAAGACGACCGGCAGTATCCGCAATAACAAGGCCTGAACCTTTTGCTTTTACAGCCTCTGCAGCATCAAAAACAACCGCCGAAGGATCTGATCCATGCTGATGACTTACAACACGAACACCAATTTTTTCACCATGCATTGCAAGCTGTTCTATTGCAGCAGCACGGAAAGTATCAGATGATGCAAGTACCAGATTTTCTACGCCTTTATTTTTAAACAGATTTGCAAGTTTTGCAACACTTGTAGTTTTTCCAACTCCATTTACACCAAGCACCATCCAGACATTTAATTTGTCTTTTTCTGGTTCAAGAGGATATGCTTTTACATTACTTAATAATAAATCTTTGAGTTTCAGGATGATCTGTCCCTGATCTGTAATTTTTTCCTTTGAACAAATTTCCTCAAGCTGCTCCACCAGCAAAAAGGCTGTTTTAGCACCAATATCGCCTTCAACAAGCAAGTCAGTTAATTCATCATAAAAATCATCATTAATTGAACTTTTTTTTGAAAACAAAGATTTTAATTTTTCACCGAACGACTGTTTCATTTTTTAATCCTCAATTATATCTTCATTTTTATCTATTTCTACAGGAGTTTCAAGATTTAGAACTTTTGCTTTTTCAGGAAGTACTGAATTTGCAGATATCAGATATCTTATCAAAGAATAGCCCATAAATACACCACAACCGATAGAAATTCCCTGGCAAATATTAGTAGCAATCTGCCAGTTATAGGCATCATCGTAGACCGTATAATTTCCATTATTCAGTTTAGCCTGATTTACCAGATTTCCATAAGTATAAAAAGTTGGAATTAAAGATAAAATCAGTAAGGAATATGAAGTATACAGCATTCTTCTTCTGCTGTTTATATATTCTTCCCGGTCTCTTGGTTTAGGATTGATTTTGACCATACTTCCATCAAAATACAAATCCTCTGGAATATAATAAAAAGAAGTTTTTCCATCCACAGCAACAAACTGTCCAAGAATATTTATACCATTAATTCTGATTTGAGATTTTTGATTTTTTATTTCTTCAGCAAGTTCACCATTTGCAAAAAGTTGACCTTCAAGAGGCTTCTTTAAGGCAATCTGAATATGCCCGTCAATTATCTTTTCAAAATTAATTTCAACTTTATATTTTGTATTTCCTAAAAAATTATAAGTTGTTGAAAGAGAACGGTATCCATCACTAATAAATTCAATTGTGTGAGGGCCTGATTCAAGATTTATACTTTCATTTGTGGCATTCTGCAAAACATCATCTATAAAAAATCTGGTGGAAGATGCAGCGTCTTGAGGAGTAATTGCAATTTCCAGTGTAACAGGCAGGGCATTTGTAAACATTGGAATCATCTGACCTGCAAGACTGGTGGTAATCAAATCAAGTTCTTTAAGGGAGCCTGCTTCAATTAAAGAACCAATTTTTTTACAGCCGGGATAAAGATACAAATCAAGAGCAAGAGAAAGATAGTCCCCATACACTGTAATAAGGCCTGTAATGAAGGCATTTATTCCAGCCGATTTCATTTCTTTTTCAAATGCCTGACTCTGATAATCTGTATTTCTTGGAGTATAGAGTTTTGTATAATCATTCTGATAGAGTTTTACATTTTCCTGGGTAATAAGACTGGTTTCCTGCACAAAAATATGATGGAAAAAGTTTTTCAGACGATCAAATTCAGTTTCATCATCAATATTATCCAGCATATCCTGGTGAATTAATTCCATGGATTTCTGACTTTCTTCCTGTGCCTTTTTCAGTTCTTCAAGATTTTCATCTATCTGTTTTTCTATATTCTGGATATTTTTTTCGATTTCATTAATTTTTGATTTTAAGACTTTATCTGAATAATTATATAAAACCAGGGCATCTCTTTTTTTGTATTCACTTGTAAGCTGAAGATAAAGAGACTGTCTTGAAGTCTGTAA
>CAMPAL010000091.1 GCA_946631855.1 uncultured Treponema sp.
GTCCTGAATATTTCAAGCAGAGAAATAAGGCCGAAGAAAATCTTATTAAAAAACTGGAAGTAAATCTCGATAAAGCAGCTCTGAAAAAAGATCTGGAGGAATTACATGCATATCAGCAGCACGTGGAAACTCCGGAAGAAACAGCCTGTATTCCAACAACCAAAATTTCTTCCCTTGATACAAAACTTGATTTGCCAAAAATTGAACTTAAGACTATTAAAGCTTCAGATGGTTCAGATTTATCTTTATTTGTGAGTGATGAAGAAACAAATGGACTTTTTTATCTGGATGTTTTATTTCCTTTTGATCGTCTGGATGCAAAATATTTGCAGTATCTGCCATTTTTCTCATCTACTCTTACCAATCTTGGATGGAATGGTAAAAAGTGGGATGAATGTATTGCAGAATGTGGTTGTATCATGGGTGATATCTGGGGACGTATTACAACTGGTTTTTCAGGCGATTCAGAACTGAGCAGAAAGTTTGTTGAAAAATATAAAGATTATAATTTCTGTAACCGTCAATGGATTGGAATAAGTTGTAAGGCCCTTAGCAGTATGGCAAAGGAAAGTCTGGATTTGTTCAGTGAAATCATCACAGAAATGAGTTTTGATGATGAAAAAAGACTTTCTTCTTTGATTCAGGAATTAAAATCTGAAAAAAAAGCAGGCCTCGTAAGTGGTGGAAGAGATTATGCTTTAAAACGTGCAAGGGCTCTTTCTTCACCAAACCAGGCTCTTTCTGAAATTTTCTGGGGAATAAGTCAGCTTGCAACTGTAAAGACTTATACAAAACAAAAGGTTTCTGAAACTCTAAAAATCTTTAAGTATATTTATGAGGAATGTTTAAAAGCCGGAGCCGTACTACATATCACAGCAGATAAAGAGTCTTTAAAAACAATTCTTCCGATGCTCGAAGACTTTGTTCAGAAATCAAAATTGACAAAACTTTTGCCTGGAAAAGAATATTCACTTGAAGAATTAAAACCTTTCATTTATCAGAGTGATTATGCAGAAGATTTATCTAAACCTCAGCTTATAAAAGTTTCTTCCCAGACAGGCTATGCAGCAGTTTCTTCTCCTGCTTCACAGTATCTTACTAAAGAAGCTGCGGCCGAAAATGTTTTCTCTGCCTGGTTTAATATGCATACACTCTGGGACAGAATCAGAATGACAGGCGGGGCTTACGGTGCTTCTTTCTGGCCAGATAATATCGAAAAAACTGGAATAATGACAACTTATCGTGATCCTTCACCAGAAAAGTCCGTTCAGGTTTATCTGGAGGCATTAAAAGAAATAAGTCAAACAGAACTGCCTCAGGAAGAAATTGAAAAAACAATTGTTTCCTGTTATGGAGATGCAATAGTTCCTCTTTGTCCAAAAGACAGGGGAGCCAGGGCATTTGAATGTTTCCTTTATGGAAATCCTGTTGAGTTTAAGCAAATAAGAATGGATTATCTTTTAAAAGTTACTTCAAAAGAGGTAAAAAATGCTGCCGAAAATCTATATTCAGCTGCAAAAAAAGAAAATCATCAGGTAATTTTCTGTGATAAATCCAAAAAAATTGGTGGAAATATTATTCAGATTCCATTATAATCTTTAATACCAAAAAATTAAGGAGATTGATTAATTTATGGATAAGAAAACAAAGCAGTGTATTCAAATGATGCGTGATTTGGTCTCTGATGTGCAGGGGGCTCCTTTTCCAGGTGGTGACCTTAAGTCTGAGCTTTATGAAATCTGGTATGAACATGCACAGAGAGCTGCTGTAGAATGTTTCGAATATCTTAATGATAATTTCCCACAGGAACAGCATGACGTTGATAAAACAATCAACAAATTATTTGATAAATAGTAATAGATGAATAAAAGGGTGTACTTCAAAAGTGCATCCTTTTTTTTCTTTAATTTTTTTTGTTTACATGCCGAAAATTAAACTGTACATAGGGGAAATTTTGGGTATGTCTAAAAACAGTATAAACACAAAAGAATACAAATTCGGACTTACAGGTAGCAGAAAAAAAATAGGAATTAACTACTGGAGATTCTTTTTCAATGGAGTAGAAGCAATTTCTGGTGCAGAACAGACCTTCTTTATTGAGTTGGAAATGGTAAATCCCTGGCTTTCTCCTGCAGAAGTTCAGCTGGGTTTTAAGCCAAGAATAAAACTCACCGCCGAAGATTTACAGTACGCTCTGGCAGGAACCCAGGCAGCCCAGAATCTTGATACAGAACAGATTATTCAGCCTTCTTATTGTGCAGTTAGAGTTGGAATGCTGGGCTCTGTTTCAAAACAAATTTGTCATTATTTCCCTGTTAAAGATATCGTTTTTAATTCAAAACCTTTTGAACTTCAGATTGGTAATAAAATATTTTCAGAAAACAAATTAAGCGGATTTTTAAGTGTTTCTCAGGAAGAAAAAACAGCACATCCGGAACTTTTAAGTGACAGCGGTTATGCAAACTGGGATTTGTCATACACCATTACCAGTCAGTCTGTAAATGGTTTTAAATCAAAAAATATGAGATGGTTCCCGGAAGGTTTATATACAGCTTTCACCGGAAAACTTAGTTTTGATGGAACTGATTATATTGTTGAAGCACGCCGTTCTAACGGATATGTAGACCGTTTCTGGGGTGTAAATACTCCAGAGCCATGGTTCCATATTTCAACATCAAGTCTTTCAAGCGTGATTACAGGAAAAACTTTATTTAATTCATCTTTTTCAATTCAGGGAATTTTTGACCAGAGAGTTGCTTTTATTGGAAAATTTGAAGATATAGACATTTCTTTCTGTGCAAATTCATCTAAACGCAGTTATTCTGCTATCTGGGATTGTACTCAAATGCCTGAAGCAGAAAATCCTGATGAAAATACTCTCCACTGGTCAGTCAGCCTGAATAATAAAAACTGGGTTGTTGATATTGATGTTTATTGCCGCATAAAAGACTTGTACAACCGAAAACTGGAACTTCCTGAAGGCTCAAGAAAAGTTTTGAACCTGCTTGAAGGGGGAACAGGAATTGGTGAAATTAAACTCTACAAGCATATTGGAAACACCCTTGAACAGATTGAACACGCAAAATTAACAAAAGTAATCTGCGAGTTTGGTCATAACGAAGATGGTGAAATCTAAATAATTTAATCTGCCTCTTTTTAGAATTCATTTGCCTAAAATCACTTTCATTATTAGTTTAAAAATGAAGGTGATGCTTATGAATTATGAAAACTTTACAATTAAAACACAGGAAGCTTTGCAGGAAGCTTCATCAATCGCAAACAAAAATGATAATTCAGAAATAGGAGCAGAACATGTCCTTCAGGCTCTTCTTGAACAGGAGGATGGATTAATTGCTCCGATTGTAGAAAGAATTGGAATTCCTCTTACTGAAATTTTAAACAAGGTAAAAGAGCTTATAAAATCAGATCCAAAAGTTTCTGGAAATGCCCAGGTTTATCTTTCTTCAGAAATGCAGAAGATTCTTGCTAAATCTGAAAATGAAATGGAAGCTTTAAAAGATCAGTATCTTTCTACAGAACATTTGCTTCTTGCAATGTCAGAGTCTGATGGAAGAACTGGTTCTCTTTTGAAAAATCTCGGAATCAATCATAAGGCTATTATGGAAGCTCTGAAATCTGTCAGAGGAAATCAGACTGTTGATAGTCAGAATCCGGAAGATAAATCCAGAACAATTGAAAAATACTGCCGTGATTTAACTGCTGCTGCCCGAATGGATAAAATAGATCCTGTTATCGGGCGTGATGAAGAAATCCGCCGTGTTATGCAGGTTCTTTGCCGACGTACAAAAAATAATCCTGTTATTATTGGTGAACCGGGCGTTGGAAAAACAGCAATTGTAGAAGGTCTTGCAAGACGAATTGCAGCTGGAGATGTACCTGAAAGTCTTAAAAATAAAAGACTTCTTGCCCTTGATTTGGGCAGTCTGGTTGCTGGGGCTAAATTCCGTGGAGAATTTGAAGAGAGATTAAAGGCTCTTATAAATGAAATTCAAAAATCGGATGGACAGATTATTCTTTTCATTGATGAACTTCATACCCTTGTTGGAGCAGGTGCCAGCGAAGGTTCAATGGATGCTTCAAATCTTTTAAAACCAGCCCTTGCTCGTGGTGAATTAAGGGCAATTGGTGCTACAACTCTTGATGAATACAGAAAATACATCGAAAAAGATGCAGCTTTGGAACGCCGTTTCCAGCAGGTTTACTGTGCCGAACCAACTGTAGAAGACACAATTGCAATTTTAAGAGGTCTTCGAGAAAAGTATGAAATTCATCATGGGGTAAGAATTGAAGATGAAGCTCTGGTTGCTGCTGCCACTTTATCAAACCGTTATATTACATCCCGCTTCCTTCCTGATAAAGCAATTGATCTGGTGGATGAAGCTGCCAGCCGCTTAAAAATGGAAATTGAAAGTCAGCCGGTTGAACTTGATCAGGTTGAAAGAAAAATCCTCCAGCTTCAGATAGAAAAACAGTCTTTAAGCAAGGAAGATGATGAAGCTTCAAAAGAAAGACTTGCTAAACTGGAGAAGGAACTTTCTGAAATCTCAGCATCCCGTGATGCAATGAAACTTCAGTGGCAGAATGAAAAACAGGTCATTGGAAAAGGTCGTGAACTTAAGGAAAAACTTGAACAGGCACGTTTTGATCAGGAAAAATACACCCGCGAAGGTAATCTTGAAATGGCTGCCGAACTCAAGTATTCAACAATTCCTGCTCTTGAAAAACAGTTAAATGATGCTCTTGAAGCAGAAAAACAGAAAAATGATTCAGGCCGTGAAAGTTTGCTGCGACAGTCTGTTACTGAGGAGGATATAGCAAAAGTTGTTTCTTCCTGGAGTGGCATTCCTGTTGCAAAAATGCTCAAGGGAGAAAAACAGAAATATCTTGAACTTGAGTCAGTTTTACATAAGCGTGTTGTAGGTCAAAATGAAGCTGTTCAGGTTGTCAGTGATGCCATCCGCCGAAACCGAAGCGGATTAAATGATCCAAACAGACCACTTGGAAGTTTTATGTTTATTGGTCCTACTGGTGTTGGAAAAACAGAACTTGCAAAAACTCTGGCTGATTTTCTCTTTAATGATGAAAAAGCTTTGACTCGTCTTGATATGAGTGAATACATGGAAAAATTCAGTGTCACTCGTCTTATTGGTGCACCTCCAGGATATGTCGGATATGATGAAGGCGGACAACTTACAGAAGCTGTCAGAAGACGTCCTTACAGTGTCATTCTTTTTGATGAAGTTGAAAAAGCTCATCCTGATGTTTTCAATGTTCTTTTGCAGGTTCTTGATGATGGACGACTTACAGACGGGCAGGGTAGACTTGTAGATTTTAAGAATACAATCATCATCATGACAAGTAATCTTGGAAGTGATTTAATTCTTGAAGCTGCAAACAATCCTGAGGCTCAGAAGTCCTTAAAAGATCAGATTCAATTGCTTTTAAGAAAAACTTTCAGACCTGAATTCTTGAACCGAATTGATGAAACTGTAATGTTCCAGCAGCTGGATAAATCTTGTATTGATTCAATTATTAAGCTGCAGCTTGAAAGAGTTCAAAGTCGTCTGGCTGACCGTAAAATTACCTTGAATTTTGATCAGTCAGCCTTGGACTTCTTAGGTCAGGTTGGATATGATCCTGCAATGGGTGCAAGACCTGTAAAAAGAGCTATCCAGACTTATGTAGAAAACTCTCTTGCTAAGGAACTTCTTGCCGGAAATATTCTGGAAGGAAGTCAGGTAAAAGTTTCTGCTAAAGACGGTCAGCTCCTTTTTGAGAAAAATTAGAACTGAACGCGAATATTCTGTTCAGAGGTGAAAGATTCCTCTGGCAGAATTTCATTCATTCCAATCTTATTATCCCAGATGTGATCTGTATTGATTGCATCTGGAATTCCATGCCAAGGTTCAATACAAACAAACTGGGCTTGTCCAGAAGTATTCTGCCATATCATACAGTATGGGAAGCCTTTTGTTGAAATGCTTATTAGAGAGCCATTTTTCTTATTTCTAAGTCCAACCCAGTTTGAGGTGAATTTTGTAAATAAGTGGCCGTTTCCAAATCCTTCCTGTGTAAGAGGAATAATTCCTGCTTCTTTTTCATTGTAAGCCTTTGTGTAAGGTGCCTTTCCATTTTCATCTGCGGCAATATAACCGTCTTCTGTGCAGACAACATTTGTAAGTTTTTCTTTCTTTTCAAATTCAATCTGATAATCGGTGAAAAGAGTAGATGCGTCATCTGTATTTCTTGGGCAGGCAAAGGCGGCATGGGTACCAACTCCAAAATTAAATGGTTTTTTATCCAGATTTTTTACAGTGATTTTCCAGTTTAATCCTTTATCTGTAAGTTCGTACTCTGTTTTTAATGAAAATTTGTATGGAAAACGGGATAGGGTAGCCTCGCTTTCTCTTAGTTCGAATACAACTTTTGATTTTGACTGTTCAATCACCTGGGCTTCAAGGTCTCTTGCAAATCCATGATTTTTGGTGTATTCACATTTTTTACCTTCAATCATGAAATAGCCGCCCAGACATCTGGCAACAAATGGGAAGAGGATTGGTGCATGATTTTTCCAGACTGATTTATCACCCTTCCAGATTAATTCAGTCCCATCATCTTTTTTTATGAAATTTTGAATTTCAGCACCCAAAGTACTTACTTCAAGCTTAAATTTTTCATTTTCAATTTCTACAATATTCATTTTGTCTTTTTGACTCCTGGTTTTATTATAGCAGATTTTATGATATTATGTGCCTATGTTAAGTTATCAGCACGCTTTTCATGCAGGCAACCATGCAGATATTTTGAAACATTTTGTACTCACTTTTGTATTAAACAGCCTGAATAAAAAAGATAAACCTTATACTTTTTTTGATACTCATTCCGGTTCTGGACTTTATGATTTTCTTGATAATCGTATTTTAAAAACTGGTGAAGCTCAGAAAGGAATTCAGGCCCTCCTTCAAGCTAACAATCCTCCAGAGGAAATGAATGATTATCTTACACTGATAAAAGAATATGCTCAAAAAAATCTTTATCCGGGGTCGCCAGAAATTGAAAAACGATTGATGAGAAAACAGGATACTCTGGTTCTTTCAGAACTTCATCCTCAGGAAATTGAAAATCTTCGCCAGAATATGAGTAATTCTCAATTCACCGGTGAAAACGAACCTTCTGTTCAGATTCACAAAAGAAACGGCTGGGAGATGATAAAAGCCCTTACTCCTCCTGCAACGAAAAGGGGGGCTGTTTTAATAGATCCAAGTTATGAAGAAAATCAGGATTATATTGATGCGGCAAAAACTATCTGCGAAGTTCATAAAAAGTGGAGTAATGGAATTATAATGCTGTGGTATCCTCTGCTTAGCCACAGGAAGATTGAAATAAAAAGTATGATTGATACAATTTGTAATTCTGCCAGAAGTCTTAATTCTAATGTAGAAATTTCAAATCTTCAGTTGTGCGTTTATTCTGAAGAAGCAAAAGAGCTTCCCCGTTTATATGGCAGCGGAATGCTTGTAATTAATTCACCCTGGATGCTGCAGGAAAATACAGAAAAAGTTATAACTTATGTTAAAAATGTACTCGCAGACCAGTTTCAAGTGGAGTAATCAGGCGGAAAAAGCCATTTCTATCTGAAAAATTTCTTACATAAGAAGGAATTGTATTTATTTGAACATAGTATTCAAGGTAATTATCAATAAAAAGCCAGTTCATACCTGCAAAAAATCTTGAACCAATTGTTGTCTGAATGTTCCAGCAGGAGTTAGTCATAAGTTTCAGATAAGCTCCAATTCCTGCATAAAAGTTCCAGGTGTTTACAAGCTGCATGTCTAAAACCCAGTAATCTGTGAAGGCGGCAAGTCCAAATGAAAGCAGGGATTTTTCTACACCAAAATTAAGTCCAAGCCCAAGATTTACAGGCAATCTGAAAAGTTTTAGGCTTCCTGTTATATTTCCTTCAAAATCAGTATTGTTAATTTCACTGGCATTTATATCAAAAGCAGGGCAAAGACCAAATTGTATACCAGCTCCTATGGAAAATACCTTAAATGTAAAAAGACAGGTCAGGATTGTCATGATTATGACAACTTTTTTAGAATGATTCATGATTTCTCCGCACATTTAGTTGTTTTTTCCTTTGAAGAAATCTGCAATCTTCTGGAAAAGATGTTTGAAAAATAAATATATTCTGTAGAAAAAGCCAGGATTTCTGAGTTTCTGGAGTCTTTTGTATCCCTCCATCAATTCTGCATCTGTAAATTCTTTTCTCTGGTTGTTTTCTTCAATTTCCATTTCAAGCTGATCTATCTCTGAAAGATTATCTACAATGTTTGCATTTATACTGGTCCAGCCAAGCAGTTTTGCAGCTGAAAGTCTTCTTTCACCAGCGATAAGTTCGTATTTGCTATTTAAAGTAATAGGATTTAATAATCCATAAGTTCGGAGGCTGTCTTTTAAATCTTCAAGATTACCAAGGTCTTTGCGTACACGTTTTTTAATTTTAATGTCTTTTATTGGTACTAACATACTAACCTCCTTTTTCTTTATTCCATTAAGTAGTTGTAATCGTATTCTATATTCTGTTCAGATTCAAAATCTTCAGAATCTTCTGCGTTTTCTGAACTGCCTGTTTCATCACTTGCAGAAGGATCATAATCTGCAGAAAGAATATCCCAGTTGATTGTTAATGGACTTGTATTTACTGTTTGAGTCCAGCGTTGTCCAGATTTAATCATTTCTTTTTCAAGTCTGCGGATTGCAAGAGTTGATGATGATGAATTTGAATGAATAGGACACATTTCTGTTGGCTGAGTTCCTGTCAAATACCATTGTGTTGTTGTATGGTCTCCACAGGCTTCGGTTGGTAACTGTCCGCTTTCTGCACAAACTGTAACCTGAATAACCCCTTCAAGTGGTTTGTTCCATTCTTTGTATGGGAGATCTTCATGAACTTTATCAAAATATTCACCCCATGCAAAACCGGCAAGTGTTGCACCAGTAATGTGTAATCCTAAAGACTGTCCAGGACGGTCGAATCCAAACCAGAATGCAGCTGCGTAATAAGGTGTAATACCACAAGTCCAGGCGTCTGCCCAGTTCTGAGTTGTACCAGTTTTACCACCGGCAGGCATTACATAACGTTTTCCATTTTCACCGCGGTATTCAAAATGCCATTTCTGAGCATGAAGAGTACCACCATTGTTTACAGTCTGTTCAAGAAGTTTTGTCATTACAAAGGCTGTCTGAGGTGTAATAACCTGATTAGATGTACCTTTTGCAGCCTGAGCCTGTCTGATTTCCAGTTCAGGATTAAGAATAACATTTCCGTTTTTATCTTCAACAGTTCTGATTGCCATTGGAGTAATAGCTTTTCCTCCATTAGCAAAAATTGCATATGCACGAGCCATTTCAATTGGACGTACAGAACAAACTCCAAGCCCAATAGGATAACCAGGGGTAAATCCTCGGGTTGGCAATTCTTCTTTTGTAATACCAAGCAAACTAACGGCTCTGCTGATTGCGGCTTCAAATCCAATTCCATCAAGAATTTTCAAAGAAGGTACGTTCATAGAACGGGTTAGGGCATACCATAAAGATACGTTCCCTTCCCACTCACCACGGAAGTTCAAAGGAATATACTGGCTTCCACCAGAAGTGTAGAATACAACAGGTGTATCAGAAATCTGAGTGGTTGGAGTGTATTTTCTTGTATCAATAGCAGCAGAGTAGTACAAAGGTTTGAAGGTAGAACCTGGCTGTACTTTTGCCTGAGTTGCACGAATAAACTGATTTT
>CAMPAL010000092.1 GCA_946631855.1 uncultured Treponema sp.
AGAAGAATATAAACCAATCCACCAAAAATCACAAATCCTGTATAAAGCTTTAATAAATAAAAAGTTTCAAAAACTGCAGGAATACAGCAATAACAAAGTCCGGCAATAATCACAATTATTCCTAAAACAAGTTTTTTAGCACTTATAAACTTATAAGCATAATTAATGGCTATGGCAGAAAAAATTAGCATAGAACCAAATAATACAGGTTTAAAGAAAATTGCATACCAGGAAAACAAACCTTCTGATGTTGTAATAATTGTATAAGGTAGAAATATTGCATAAAAAGATAATTCCAGAGGCAAAAACATTTCTATCTTAAACTGAAGTGTATCCTTTGAAACAAAGAAAAAAATCAGAAAAAGAATTATTACAGGAAGTAAAGCCTGTCGGAAAAGCAAATAAACATAATTTCCCGAAAAAGAATAAGGAATTACTCTATGTGCAAAAGTAAAAAATGCCTGAAATGCTGATACAAGAATTGCAGAAACAAGACCAATTGTAATAACTGGCACTACTTTCTGGCTTTTGTAATAAAGACAAAAACTTGTAATCAATAATGGCAAAAATATAAAAGAAAAAATGAACATTTCAAACCCTTCTATTTTGCAATAATCTTCATGATTTTTGCAGTTCCTTCTACAGTTACTTTTTCTCCTGGTAAAAGTGTATAAATTTCTTCAGCATTAATTGTCTGTGCAGGAGAATTTTCAGAACGAATACTTGCCTTATCTGCAGAAATTATAAAAAGAAGCTGTGTATCTTTTACCTGATTTTCCTTACTTCCAGTAAAAGTATATTCACCACTTACTGAAACTTCTTCCAGATCAAAATATTTACATCCGAATTTTCCAGGGAAAGGGGCAATTGGAATCATATCTTCCCGTTTAATAACAGCAAGTCCTTTTTCAATATGAACTTCACGTCCTCTACCCCAGTCATACAATCTGTATGTTAAGTCACAGGACTGCTGAGTTTCCATAAGACGAAGTCCACCACCAATTGCATGAACTGTACCGGCAGGAATAAATATAAAATCACCTTTTTTAACAGGATACATTTCAAGGTAGTCTTCTAGTTTATTTTCAGTAATTGCTTTTGCAAGCACTTCGTTTGAATATCCTTCTTTGATACCGTAAACGACTTTTGCATCAGGTTCTGCATCAAGAACATACCAGCATTCTGTTTTTCCACGATTTCCCGGACCTTCAAGTTTTACAGCCCAGTCATCATCAGGATGAACCTGAATTGAAAGCACATCATTTGCCTGAATTACTTTTATTAAAAGAGGATAATCACCTCCAATTTCTTTCTTAAAATCTTCCTGACATCCATTTGGATGTGTTGAAGCTATCCAAAGTTCATATCCCCAAATTTTATCTGATCTTATTGCATTAAGTTTTTTCATAACAATCCTTTAAATTATTTTTCCCAAAGTTTTTCAGGATAATAACCATCTTTAATTTTTCTGGCAATCTCATCCTTTACAAGCTGACGATCTTCTGGATATGTCATTCCAAACCAGGTTTCTTTTGAATTAAAGAATTTTATAACTCCCTGATTATGTCTGATAATATCACTGGCTGCTACAGGAAGAAGAGCTTCTGCTTTTGGTGCTTTACTATTATCTTTCATAAAGTTATCCCAATATACATGGAATTCTTCAAAAGCTTTTGGTGAAAAACCAAACAGATTCATACTAACCCATTCATTTCCTGTCATTGAAACCTTACTGCCATCAGCCATTTCACTTACAATCTTATCATTTTCATCATAATAAATCTTAAGATTTTCAACGATTGAATCGAGCATATTGTCTTTAACAGTACAAACACCACGACTTACAGAACCAGAACGACTCATTGTATTTCCAAGAACGTAACCTACCATGGCGTGTTCCCTGCAATCATTATCAATTGAAGAAAGATAATTTCCGAGCACTTCGAATGCCTGTCGACCATAATAATCATCAGAATTAATGACTGCAAATGGAGTTTTTATTGCTTTTTCTGCACATAAAACTGCATGTGTTGTTCCCCAAGGCTTTTCACGACCTTCAGAATCTTTCAACTGCTGAGGTGTCAAAAGGCTTTCGTGCTGCTGAAAAACATATTCTGCATCAAAATTACGTGCAATTCTATCAAAAAGTCTTTCACGGAAAGCAGCTTCAATATCTTTACGAATGATAAAAACAACTTTTCCAAATCCGTTCAGTTTTGCATCATAAGTTGCAAAATCAAGCAGACATTCATCATTAAGACCAACTCCATCAATTTGTTTTACTCCACCATAACGACTTCCCATTCCTGCTGCTAATACGACTAATGTTGGTTTCATAAATTTCCCTCTTTTTTTAGTTATTAATTATTGTTTCAAGAGCAAGAATCATCATATCTTTGAATGATGTCTGACGCTCTTCTGCTGTTGTAGCCTGACCTGTAAGAATATGATCACTTACAGTCAAAATTGTCAAAGCTTTACGTCCAAATTCAGCTGCTAAAGTATAAAGTTCCGCAGATTCCATTTCAATACCAGCGGCTCCGTATTTTTTCCAGAGCTTCCAGTTTTCATTTGAATCATAAAATCGATCACTTGAAACACATGGAGCAACAACGGCATTAAGTCCCAGTTCTTTAGACTTATTGTATGCTGTATAAAGAAGCTCAAAATCAGGTACAGGACAATAATGAAGATTTCCAAAACGCTGATTTTGCAATGCAGAATCGGTACAGGCTCCATTTGCAAGAATAATATCTCTTACTTTTACATCTTCTCTAATAGAACCACAGGTTCCAATACGAATTGCTTTCTTTACATTGTAAAACTGAAATAATTCCTGGGCATAAATAGATAAAGATGGCTGCCCCATTCCTGTTCCCTGTACAGAAACTTTATGACCTTTATAAGTTCCGGTAAAGCCATACATACCACGAACTTCATTGTAACATTTTGCATCCTCTAAAAAGTTTTCAGCAATAAATTTTGCTCTTAAAGGATCTCCCGGCAATAAAACTGAATCAGCAATTGCTCCCTCTGGAGCATTAATATGTGTACTCATATTTTAATTATACAGTAAAACAAGTCCATTTGATACACTTTTTTACACAAGATAAGTATTTAGCCTTATACTATATAATATGAATGAATTTTTTATAAACTTTAGTTCCTGGATATGGCTGGGAATATTAATTGTCTGCATTGTGATAGAAGCTTTTACTATGGGGCTAACAACAATCTGGGCAGGAATTGCAGCTATTCCACTAATTTTCATTGCAAGAACAGGACTTCCATTTAAATGGCAGCTTTTAATTTTTGCATTAATCACAATACTACTTATTGTTTTCACCAGACCTTTTGCAGTAAAAAAACTACGAATTGGAAAAGATAAAACAAATGTGAATACGATGATTGGAGAGGAGGTTTTAATTACTAAATCCATCACAAAATTCCAGAAAGGCCAGGCAAAAGCAAAAAATGGAGTTATATGGACTGCAAAGTCGGATGATGAATCAGAAATTCCAGAAGGAAGCACCTGTACCATCACCGCTGTAGAAGGCAATACTATATCTGTAAAAAATAATATAAAAAATACGGAGGAAAATTAAATGATGATTTATATAATCATTGCATTAATCGTTATTCTTGCAATTTTAATTGTTGCAAATATCAGAATTGTTCCACAATCACAGGCTTATGTAATTGAAAGACTTGGTGGGTATCACTGTACATGGAATGTAGGGCTGCATGTAAAAATGCCTTTCATAGACCGCATGGCAAATAAAATGTCTCTGAAGGAAAAAGTTTTCGACTTCCCTCCTCAGCCGGTTATTACAAAAGATAATGTAACTATGATGATTGATACTGTAGTTTATTTTCAGATTACAGATCCAAAATTATATACATACGGAGTTGAAAAACCTATCAACGCCCTGGAAAACCTTTCTGCAACAACATTACGTAACATCATTGGTGAACTCGAACTTGATGAATCATTAACCAGCCGTGATGTTATAAACAACAAAATGCGTTCTATTCTCGACGAAGCAACTGATCCGTGGGGAATAAAAGTTAATCGCGTTGAAGTAAAAAACATTGAACCTCCACAGGCAATCCGCGCAGCTATGGAAAAACAGATGAAAGCAGAACGAGAACGCCGCGAACAGATTCTGATTGCAGAAGGACACAAACAATCTGCAATTCTTGAAGCTGAAGGTAAAAAACAGGCAATGATTCTTGAAGCTGAAGCTCAGAAAGAAGCTGCTATCCAGAAAGCAAAAGGTGAAGCAGAAGCTATTAAAGAAGTTCAGGAAGCTAAAGCAGCCGGATTAAAAATGCTCAAAGATGCAGGCATGGATGATAAAGTCCTCAAACTCAGAAGCCTCGAAGCCTTTGAAGCTGCATCAAATGGTCAGGCTACAAAAATAATCATTCCTTCAGATATACAGAACATGGCAGGTCTCGTAACCGCAATATCAGAAGTTGCTAAAAAATAAGGCACTGCAAAAAAAAATTATAAGTCCACTGTAACTTGAACACAGGTTCCGGTGGGCTTATTTTGTTTTATAATAAAACTTGCACCAATCTGGTTAGCCCTATACTCCATCGAATTTAAGCCAAGCCCAGAAGATGCTCCATTCTTATAATTAACAATTCCACACCCATTATCACAAACCAGAACCTGTAGTTTTCTTGCTGCTGACTGCACACTAACCGTTACAGAAGATGCCTTAGAATGCTTCATAACATTATGCAGAGCTTCCTGAATAATTCGGAAAATATTAAGCTTTTGCAAATTATTCAACTCTACCGATTTTTCTACCTTCCATTCATAAAGACATTCAATTCCAGTCTGCGATCTGAAAGAATTACAAAGATTACTCAAACTATGATTCATTCCAAGACTTTCCAGTTCTACAGGATAAGAATTATGAGCGTACTGCCTTGTAGTTTGCAAAGTATCTCCAATTAATTCAGCAAGTTCTACCATTTGATTTTTCTGAACCGGAGTATCCTGATTAGAATAACTTCTACAAAGCATAGAGATTCCTGCAAGCCGCTGACAAATATCATCATGTAAATCATTACTAAAACGCTGTCTTTCCAGTTCACTGATTTTTAAAACTTCCGCTTCGACTTCCATTCTTTTATTATTTGCTTCAATGAGTTCACGGGTACGTTTTGTAACTTCTTTTTCAAGATATTCGGATCTCTTTTTTCTTTCTTCTGTAGCTTTAATACGATTTAACCCCTGTGCAATATAAATTGCAATCGAACCAAGATATGGAAGGACATTTGCTTTTGCATCATAAAAAACACAGCCAATAATTTCATTTCCGGCAGTCAGATATTTAAAAACAAGGGATGTATGACTGTTTTCATCAATTTTCATATATCGCTTATAAAACTGTCCGAGAGGAACTTTTACTTCACGATAAAATTCATAATACTCCATGCCGCTTCTTCTTACATACAAAGGATCAACCAGAATTGAGGCTGATTTTCTTTCATTCACCATTCCGCTGTTATTTGAGAATCGAAGAATACAGAAATTCTGCAGATTAAGCTGCCCCATATTCTGATTTATAACGGAATTCAAATCTGTAATACTTTCTGCATAATTCATATTCTGACCGATATGACTGACCATTCGCAATAAGGATTCAGACTGAACATATTTTTTTTGAATTTGACTGATAAATTTTTCAGGAGGAATTTCATCTTTCTGATCAAGATTACAACCGCAGGATTTTCTGTAAATTACCTTAGATGGAATTACAACAGTTTCCGGGACAGCCTTATTTTCAATCAAATCCCGCATGATATAAACAGCCTTTTCTCCAAGTTCTTTCAATGGCTGCTGGATAGTTGTAAGGGCCGGCATTTCATATTTTGCCTGAGGAATATCATCAAAACCTGTAACAGCACATTCATGAATTGCAGGATTTCCAAGATTCATCCTAAAATATTTATAAACACCTATAGCCATATTATCATTGGCACAAACTACACAGTCAGGACTTTCATTATGCTTAACTTCAAGAAAATCTGTCATAGCCTCAATTGCTGCAATTTCCGAAAAAGAACCTCTTTGTACATGGTAAGTCAAATCGGGAATCTTCTTTTTATATTCCGCCATTGTTTCCATAAAAATATTTCCACGACTAATTGCATCAGGATGATTTTTAATACCACTGATATAAAGAAATTTTCTGTAATTATGTTTCAAGATAAGATGTTCAACAAGTTCCTTCATAGAAGCATCACTTTCTGCCATTAAGGAAGGAACTCCTTTTACTTTTTGACCAAGAGAAACAACAGGAATATCCCCCCAGATTTTTTCCAGATCCTCTTTTGTACTGATTTCATAATTATCAATCATTACTGTAGTTAAGAGAATAATTCCGTCGAGATCAAAATATTCTTTACGGGGAAAATAAGCAATTAATGCTTCTGAAGAAAAAGTGGTATTTTCCTGCTGAAAACATACAATTTCAATTCCAAGCTCCTTAGCAGTTTTTACAATACCACTGTAAAGATAAATCTGATATTCTTCATCCAAAATATTTAAAACTAAGCCTATTCGCATAAAGTTATTATACATTTAATTTTCAAAATATGTTATGATATAAAACATGAATTGCTCAGTTATTATTATTGATGACCACCCTTTATTCAGTAGAGGACTGGCACAACTTATTGAAACACAAAAAGATTACAAAGTAATTGGTATGGCAAAAGATAGAAATGAAGCTCTTTCTCTTTTAGACAAAGAAACTCCTGATCTGGCTATTGTCGATTTAAATCTTGGACAGGAAGATGGCCTTGAACTCATTAAAGATATTCTGATCATCCACCCCCAGACAAAAATTCTTGTATTATCAATGCATGACGAACGATTTTATGCAGAAAGAGCATTAAAAGCTGGAGCAAAAGGTTATATCATGAAAGCTGAGGCAGAAACTCAGGTTATCAATGCAATAAAGACCGTAACAAGTGGAGAAATTTATTTAAGTGATGAAGAAAAGAAACGTATCAAAGAAATGTCCAGAGGTTCTTCTGAATCACCAAACAAGTTTGATACAATTGCAACCTTATCAGACCGCCAGCTTCAGATTTTTACCTTAATTGGAAAAGGACTGGGAACTGTAGAAATTGCTTCTAAATTAAATTTGAGCATTAAAACAATTGATACACATAAGGAAAATATTAAAGCAAAATTACACTGTGCATCATCTGCTGAACTCAGACAGATGGCGATTGAATGGACAAACAGAGCTGTATAAACTCTGCCTGTCTTAAAATCTACAAATTACGTGCATACAAAGCTGCAAGGAATTTTAATTCTTCTGCAGCTTTTGTTTTTAACTGACCTGCTTCCATTCTCCACGCCCAGTTTGCACCAGTTGTTGAAGGAGTATTCATGCGGGCTTCATTTCCAAGGCCAAGAATATCCTGCATAGGAATAACAGCAAAAACCGCAGTTGAAGAAAGGGCTGCTTTTATAAAATCTTTTCTCAAAGCTCCAGATTTTACCATAGCCCTTGCCTTTTCAGCAGTTATTTCTTTTCCTTCAAAATATTCTGCAACTAAAACAAGCTGTTCATCAGAACAATTTTCCAGCCAGCCCTGCATTGTATCATTATCATGAGTACCTGTATAAACTACGCAATTATTAGTATCATACATATGAGGCATAAAATAATTTACCATGCCGTTTTGTCTGATTTCATCAACACTGTAAGCAAATTGCAAGACCTTCATTCCTGGAAGACCAGCCTGATCTCGTAAAGCCTTAACTTCATCTGTAATCACACCAAGATCTTCTGCAATAATTGGTAAATCACCAAGCTTACGTTTAATTGTCTTAAATAAATCAAGACCAGGTCCTTTCACCCATTTACCGTTCAATGCTGTTTTCTGACCAGCAGGAACTGACCAGTAAGCCTCAAAACCCCTAAAATGATCTATTCTTAAAACATCTGTTAATTCAAAAACTCGTTTTATACGGGCAATCCACCACGAATAAGAACTATTCTTCAAAGCATCCCAGTCATACAAAGGATTTCCCCACAACTGACCGTCTGCACTAAAATAATCAGGAGGAACGCCTGCAACACAAGAAGGATGACCGTCTTTATCAAGCTGAAAAAACTCCTGATTAGACCATACATCCGCACTGTCTGGTGCAACAAAAATAGGAATATCTCCAATAAGCTGAATTCCAGCCTCATTTGCATATTTTTTTAACTGCTGCCACTGATATTCAAAGAAGAACTGAATTACTTTATAAACTTCAACTTCAGTTTTATGTTCCTTCTTCCATTCCAAAACCGCTTCTTCCTGACAAGAAGCAAGTTTTTTTGGCCAGTAAGCATACCAGATTGAATTTTCAGGTTTTTCTTCAGAGGCTTTTGCATCATAAAAATTTTTGATACTCATGAAAATTGCAAACTTTTCAAGCCAGGATGCTTTTGCTTTTACAAAATCTTTATAGGCTTTTTTATCTTCTTCAGAAGCATTCTCCAAAAAATACAGGGCAGCTTTTTTCAAAATTGAAGTCTTCCACCATACGACAGCTCCAAAATCCACATTGCCAGTCTTTTTTATATAATCAGCAGGAGCAATATCTTTTTTATTACACCAGCCCTTTTCAACAAGCATATCCAGATCTATAAGTAAAGGATTTCCTGCAAAAGTTGAAAAAGATGCATAAGGAGAATCACCATAACCTGTAGGTCCCAGAGGAAGAATCTGCCATAATGATTGACCTGCACTTTTTAACCAGTCAACAAAATCATAAGCAGGTTTACCAATTGTTCCTATTCCAAAAGTTCCAGGCAATGAAGTTGGATGTAATAAAACTCCAGATTTACGTAAAAATTTCATATATACTCCCTTGAAGAATCTGCCTTAGCGACACTACATAATATTGTTATATCATACAAAAGTTTTTTTTTCCATTTTTTAAAATACGTGTATACTTTAATTATGAGAGTATGCGTTTATTCACCCTTTCGTGAAATTGCAGACCTCTTAGTTGATCATCTTCGCGAAAATAATCACATTTGTATTTCTCCTCAAACACTTGCAGAAGTTTTTCTCCTGATTCAAAACCAGAAAGAAAAACCAGACCTGATGATTTTAGATTACATTTCCTTTAATCATGATACTTTCAACATTATAGGAAACCTGAACAAGAAAAATCTATTTCTGCCATTTATTTTCTTTAATGATCCATGCCTTACCCGCTCAACAAGGACTGCTCATTGGAAAAATGTGATTGATTCACTTTCTCCCGAAAAGTTTAATAAAGACTTAAATAAATATGATGATATTTTCAATGATATCCAGCAGTTTATTGAAGATCCTAAAATCAGCCCCTACATTCCTTTGATGCAAAAAAGAGAAGAATTACCTTCTTCCATGATAAAACCAATTTTCACATCAGAATATATAAAAGCAAATATTGATGATGGTATTGGTGATTTTCAAAAGCGGGTAAATCTTTCAAACAGTCTTTTATACCTTCTGAGAATTTTCAGAAAAAACAAAAATAAAAAAATTACGCTTAAAGATATTCTTGAATTTTATAAAAATGATAACAAACAAATGACCGAAAACTCTTTAAAAGTTCTTATCTCAAAATTAAGAAATCTGATTAGAAAAGATAAACAATGTCA
>CAMPAL010000093.1 GCA_946631855.1 uncultured Treponema sp.
TAGCCGCAAAAATATCTCCAGAAAGAACATAAGGTTTTAACTTTTCAGAATTATCTGTAAAATAATGAGCATATTCCTGTGTTAAAAATTGAGCTGTAAAATCGGCAATACTATCAAAAAAGAGACTGTTAACCGAAATGTTTGACTGCAAATAATTAGATTTTAAAAGATAACTGCCATCAAAGGTGATTAATCCAGGAGCTTCGGTATCAATATGAGAATAATCATAAGCTTCAAAAGAAAAATCATAAGAATCAGACTGAGGCAAAACAGAAAACTGAAGTGCTGTAAGTGCCTTATCACCAATAAACAGTTGTGGTGAAAAAGCCATAAAACCAGACTCCAAAGCATCAATATAAATTTCAGTTGCAAGCGATTTGTTATTTTCCAGAAGAAGATTATTAAGTTCAATCAGACCCGAAAGCTGCTGTCTGGCATACTTAAAATCAAGATTTGCAGAAGCACTTATTCTTGGACCTTCTACAGTAAGTTTTTTCAAAGAAAGAGCTTTTTCATTTCCACTAATAAAAAAGGATAAATCAAAACCTTCAGGAAAAATTTCCTTTGGAAAATGGATGCTGGTATCAGACACAAAGTTGAGTTTTTTTTCATTAATATTTGAACTTAGACTTGTTTCTGTATTTATCTTCATTCCTTTTATTTTTGCAAGTTCTTCCTGCATAGAATTAATAGAGAAAACAGAAGTTGGTGAAAGATTATTACTTCTGATTTTCGCATTTAATTCCATAGTTTGCAGATTAAAATCTGCGGCAATTGAAAGAGGATTTACAGCTTGAATAGTATGAACATCAAAAACAAAATCATTATAAGCAGCATGAAGATTAAATTTATTCATTTTGAAGTTTCCATCAGTAAGGTTGGAAAGTTTCAAATTAAGCTGGGAATTATTTAAATCAGGGGTGATTGTACCATTGATATTAAAATTGCCTGTTATGGTTTTGGTGATAGAGGCAATTCTGGCTTTTAAATTTGAATCAAAACGCACATCCAGGATTTGTTTTCTGGGATTGTTATTAAGTGCAATAGATTTAATTGCCATTGAAAGCAGAATATCCTGAGAATCGTAGGTAAAATCTATATTTTTAAGTTTGATATTTTCCGGCAGGAAAGATTGTATTGACTCAATTGAAGGAATCTGCAGCTGGCCCTGAGAATCAAAAGAAATATTAAGCACTTTAAGAAGATTTACAATTTTATCAACATCTACTTTAATTCCATCCACCAGCACGCTGGAAATTCCCTGCTGAATATCAAGTTTCAGAAGTTTTGAAAGCTTGAAAGAAATTTTTGCCTTATTAACCTGAAGGATTTCATTATTTTCCAGATCATACAAAGAAATTCCTCGAACTGAAATTCCTGTTATGATTGATGGAGACAGGGATTCATACTTTACAACCAGGCCTGTTTTTTCCTTAACAAATGAAGTAAGGGCATTCATCTTTTTATCAAACATTCCGTTTACAGATTTTCTTAAAGGAATGCTCAAGAAGAACGCAAGAAAAATGAGGAAAACTAAAATATAAATGCGAATTCGCCCAAGTTTGTATAAAGAGCCCATTTTAGCCAAAATATTATATCAAAAATCTTCATAACTATATAGTACATTTTTTTTAACACGGTTATAATAAACTTATGATTTTGAAAAACTTTATTGTATTTGAAGGAATTGATGGAGCCGGAACTTCCACCCAGATTAAGAAAATTGTAGAAAGTAATCCTGAAAAATTTTGTGCAACAGCAGAACCAACTTCGGGACCAACCGGACTTTTTTTAAGAAAAATGCTTGCCGGAGATTTTAAGGTAGATGAAAAAACTAATTCCTATCTTTTTGCGGCAGACCGCTGTGAACACATCTACGGAAAAAATGGAGTTATTGAAACTATAAATAAAGGTAAAGTTGTAATCAGCGACAGATATTTATTTTCAAGTCTTGCATATCAGTCTATTTCCTGTGGGAAGGAACTCCCTGAACTGTTAAATTCTCCTTTTCCACTTCCAGAATATCTTTTCTTTTTTGAAATTAATCCTGAAATTTCTCTTTCCAGAGTAAATGCCCGTAACGAAAAAAAAGAAATCTATGAAAAAATTGATTTACAGAAAAAAATAGCCACTATGTATGAAGAAATTATCAGTGATTATGAAAAAAATGCTGATAAAAATCAAATTAAAATCATAAGAATAGACGCAAGTAAATCAATTGAAGAAATAACAACATTTATAAAAGAGACTTTGCAAAATATCTAAATTATTAATTCCGCTTTCCGATAATCAAAGTGTGAAAAAGCATTGTTTGAAAAGTCTTATTTCAGTTTTTTTTCTCTCAATCATAATGACCAGCAGTCTTTCTGCATATATGGTCAAATACAAGGAAGACTGGTATAAACTTTATCACGTACATTACCAGCAGTCTCCTGACGACTGTATAGAAAATATTTACTGGCTGGAAAGAGCCGCAAAAGCAGATTTTTGCAATCCCCAGTTTGTTGATATAAAAATTGAAACTGAAAAAGAATGGGAAAAATATCGTTATCTTTTTCAAATGCACATAAATCTGAAACTCATTGAACAGCATCTTAGAGCTGGTCGTATTTATGATAAAAAATGCATTTATTTTTATGATGCACCATGGAAAGATGAATATCTTCGCAATATGGAAACTGCCCTATCTTATTATAAAGCAGGACTTTATTACTGGCAGGAAGCAAAAGTCTGGTGTGAAAAAGCAAATGCATCATCATTTAACTTTCTTTTTATTACAGGTAAACAAAACTGGGAAGATGAAAGAGAAAGAATTGTAAATGGTGATTTAGATTACGAAAAAATGCTTAACAGAGAAATTGCACGTCTGGAAAAAAACATAAAAGAACTTAACGAAATGGACAAAAAATACTAATATAAGCACTAATATGTCTAACAATTCAATTTCAATTACCTATCCTTCCATACATCCTGGAACAGAAAAATCTGATGTAATCATTCATTCTGGACAGCCTGATCTGGTTAAACTTTTTTATGAAAACAGAGAAGACAAGCAGACCAGAAGATTTTTTATTACAGATTCAACTGTAGCAAGTCTGGAATGCATGCAGGCATTTACATCTCGATTTGATGATGGTTTTTACGAAAATGACTGTCTTTTGATAATAGGTTCTGGAGAAAAATCAAAAACAATAGAAACAGTTCTTTCAATTGTAAAAGCTGCTACCGATGCAAATTTTTCTCGTAAAGATTGTTTTGTTGGAATTGGCGGTGGTGTAATCTGCGATCTGATTGCTTTTACTGCTTCAATTTTCAAAAGAGGCGTACAGGTTCAATTTGTTCCAACTACCCTTCTTGCTATGGTTGATTCAGCCATTGGTGGAAAAACCAGCTGCGATTTTGATGAATGCAAAAATATAATTGGAACATTTTATCCTGCAGCTCAAATTGATATATTCCCGGAATTTATTCAGAGTCTTCCGGAAAAACAATATAATTCAGGTCTAGCCGAAGCATTTAAAACAGGCCTTCTTTTTGATAAAGATTTATACGAAATTTTTAAAAATGATACTGATAAAATCCTTACCCGCGATAAAGATTTAATTCTTGAAATTATCAAAAAATCTGTTCAGGCTAAAGCTCAGGTTGTTTCAAAAGATTTTACAGATGAAAATATAAGAAACTGCTTAAGTCTTGGTCACACTTTTGGAACTGCACTGGAAAATCTTGCAGGTTCAGGAGCTATAACTCACGGAGCAGCAATTGCCTGGGGAATTGGACGTTCAGTTGAATTAGCCAGCAAAAAGGATTACTGTCTTGAATCTTTCAAAACAGAAATTTTTTCAATCCTCCAGAAATACGGATGGGATACTTCCACACAGCCTCAGATTATCCGGGGAGGAGGAATTGCAGACCGCCTGCTTACAGAAATGCATAAAAATAAAAAGAATACAACAGATAAAGTAAAAATAATTATTCAGAAAGGAATTACAGATACTGTAATAGAAGAAGTTGAAGATAAAGACATTCTTTCGGTACTAAAATAAATGAAAAACACAGAACACTATTTTGACTGGGCTGCTACAAGTCCAACTGACGAAGACATTTTAAAAGAAGCAATGGAACTTACACTGGAGGCATGGGGAAATCCTTCAAGTGTTCATCAAATTGGAAAAGACGCAAAAGCTCTTCTTGACCAGGCCAGAAATACAGCCGCAAAAGCAATGGGTGTTAAAGCAGAAAATATTTATTTCACTTCAGGAGGAACTGAAAGTGATCAGATTCCCCTTCTTTCTGTTCTTACAAAACCTGTAAAAGGAAGTATTTTAATAAGTTCAATTGAACATCCTGCTATAAGAGAACAGGCAGAAGCAATGAAAAATCTTGGCTGGAAAATTATACCTGTTCCAGCAGATAAAGATGGCCGCATTACTCCTGAAGCAGTTACAAACCTTCTTAGTAATGACACAATGTTAGTCTGTGTTATGGCAGTAAATAATGAAACCGGAAGCATTCAGCCTATTTATGAAATTGCAGATGCAATAACAAAAGCCTGCGAAGGAAAAAGACGTCCAAAATTCCATGTTGATTGTGTACAGGCTGCTGGAAAAATTAAACTGGATTTAAGTTACAAAGGAATAGATTCTGCTGCTTTAAGTTCGCACAAAATCTGCGGACCAAGAGGAATTGGTATTTTGTATCTGAAAGATTCTATTGAACCATTCTTAAAAGGTGGTGGACAGGAAAAAGGTCTTAGAAGCGGAACAGAAAATATTCTGGGAGCCCTGGCTTTTTCAAAATGTCTTGAAAGATACTACAATATGGACAATTCTACACAAGTCCAGATAACCAACAATTTTGTTAAAAAACTTTCTGAATTACCAGGATGCACAATTATCCCTCCTTCACGACTGGAAAAACCTGATTTGTTTTCACCATATGTTGTGCAGGCTGCTTTTGATCATATCCCAGGAAACGTTATGCTCAGAGCACTCGATTCAAAAGGATTTTACATTTCTACAGGTTCAGCCTGTTCTTCCAGAAAAAACAGCAGACCTGTTTTGGAAGCAATGCATGTAGATTCTAAATTAAGGGAAACTTCCGTAAGATTCAGTTTTGGTCCTCACACAAGCGAAAAGGCCATTGATGAATTATATGAAGCTGTAAAAGAAGTAAATTCAACATTTAATTGATTTTTATTGTTTTATATGCTATTTTTCCTTAAATTAATTTTTTACAAATATTAATTTTTGACACTTTCAGGGATGGTTCTTCGCGTTTTCGTTTTAGGGCTTTCCCTTTGAAACAGAAACTTTATTTCAAGGAGTAATAATATGGGAGCACGTGGAGAACTTTTTACCACTCAAGTCTATCTGGACAATCGTTCATACTTTTTTAATGTAAAAGAAAACAGAACTGGAGATGTATTTCTTCAGATTGTAGAAAGCAAAAACAGAGATGGAGCAGAAGCAGACCGTCATCAGATTGCAATTTTTGCAGAAGATATGCAGAAATTCCTTCAGGGTATGGAAAAATCTCTGGACTTCGTTGAAAAAGACCGTAAAGCTCGTCAGAAAGCAGCAAGAGAAAAGAAAGCTGCAAAAGAAGCAAAATATGGACGCGGAGAAGGAAAGAAAATTTACCGCGTAAAATCTGACAAAGAAACTGAAAAAGCTGATGATGGAATTAAAAGAACAGGAAAAGTAATTCACATCGTTTCAAAGAAGCCTTCTGAAGAAAAAGAAGACTAATTAATACTTAAAAGTCATTCTTTGGATTGGAGACGGTCCAATTTCATGACAAATTGCCCGATGAGCTTTTGTCGGGTACCCTTTATGCCTTGCATATCCATATGCAGGGTATTTTTTATCCATTTCATACATAATATGATCACGGCAAACTTTTGCTAAAATACTGGCTGCCATTACACAAGGATACTTTCCATCAGCTTTAGGTTCACATCTGCATTCAAAATTAACATCAGGGCAACGATTTCCATCAACAATTGACTGTAAGCTATAATCTTTTATCTGATTTTCTTTAAGCCATAAAGGTAATTTTTGCAGCATTATTTCAGAGGCCTTTTTCATAGCCAGAAGCGAAGCCTGAAGTATGTTGATTTTATCTATTTCTTTTTCATCAACAATTCCTATTCCCCAGCAGGCTTTTTCTTTTATGATTTTTTCGGCATACTCTCTTTTTTTTTCAGAAAGTTTTTTTGAATCATTTAATATTTCAATTGGAAAATCATCGGGGAGAATTACACAGGAAGCGGTGACAGGACCGGCAAGAGGCCCTCTCCCTGCTTCATCAAAACCAGCTAAAAGAATTTTAGAATCCATATATTTCGTTGTCTGTCAAAGTAAGATTATTTGCAGAATTTGAGAAAACAGGCTGTACAAGAGCGGTAGATTTTATCTGTCCTGTAAATTTATTTTCACTTATTTTTGCCTTTACACCAAATAATTCAGCAATACGACCGGCTTTTCCACTTACCATAAAAGAATTTTCAGATGCATTCAGGCTTCCATCATTTGCAGAAATAATTACTGCTGTATCAGCGGAAGTTGAAATCTGAGATTTTTTTACTGATAATCTTGATTTTACACTGGAAATGAAAGATGCATATTTATAGGCATTTGCAGAAACAATCGAATCTGAAATATTAACAATTGAGTTATAAGCATCAATTACATTTCCATTACTATTAAAATTCAAAGCCATTGTACAATTTTTTACGGTAAATACTGCATTTTCCAGTTTAAACAAAGGTTTTGAAATTGCTTGATTCACAGGCTGTTCATTTTTTATGCGGCAGTCTGAAATTTCAAATGTAGAACTTTTTACAGTAACAGCAGCTTCTGGACCAAATATGATACAGGCATCGCCATTATTAAGAATTTCATAATTTGATTCCAGCTGAATATTCTGATTTATAAGCAAATCCCCTTTTACTCTAAGAGTTACAGCTCTGACATCAGCAAGTTCTTTCAAACACTGTTCAAAAGAAGTAAAAGGATGTTCAATAGTTCCCTGAGCCTCTTCAGGATTTGCATTTTTATCAAAATAATAACTTGACTGATCTACAATCAGACTGTATTCCACAAGCTCGCTGGCATTTTTTCCGGATTTTGAATAAGCAGTCAATTTATAATATGCAGGACCACTGTTTCTAGGATTCCAGTAAACAGCGTATTTTCCGTTTTTTACTTTTTTGAATTCCCCGGTTTTAATATTTTTAAATAGTTCACTATCCTCTTTATAAATATTATCAACCGAATCAAGAGTATATGGTTCACTTAAGGCAACATACAAATCTGCATTTGAATCCCCTTCAACCTCAATTCTTACCCTGTTTCTAGAATAAAAAGATTTTGAACTGGAAGTTATAATAGGGGCTGAAGGAGGCCTTTTATTAATTTCATAAGAAGCAATAAGTTTTCCCTGATATACAGAATTAGCAAAAACTCCAATATCTAAAGTGCCTTCTGCCTTATCACCATAAAAAATATCTGCTCCAATTTTAGGGAAAAGTTCCATATAATCATTTTTTTCCTTAGAAAAAACACTCATCATATAGGATTCATCACCCTTGATTGAATAAACCAGACTTCCATCATCATTTTTATTTACAATAATTTCAGGTTTTGGTGGAAGTACAAAAAATTCAATAGGATTACCTTCCTTAAAATCCAGACTCTGCCATGAAATCATATGACTGACAGAACGATCCAGGTGAACTGGTTCATTTGGAAGGCCCCAGTATTCAGAATCTATTTTATAAAGCAGATTTTTATTATTAAAAGTGATTGTTGACCAGTCTTCAATTGAAAAAGGAAGATCCCTCTTGCTGTAAATACCAGCATTTTGAGGAAATGTTTTTACAATGAAACGGTATTTTATGTTTTTTTCAGGATCGTAAAGTGTACAGGGTACATTTCTCATCAAAACAGAATTTTCTGAAATAATTAAATCTTTCCCTGGAAGAAACGAATCTGGTGGCAGACCAAAACTGTATTTTAAGCCAGAAGGAATCTGAAGTTTTGATCCGGCACTGTAGTTTAAAATTCCACTTTGAAAAAATAGTTTTACAAAATCCTTATATGAAGTTTTTTGTCCTTCATCAAGTTTTACTTCATAATTTACGGAAGCCTTTTCTTTATTTCCCGATTTAGAAACAAATGTAACGTTGAGATTAATTTTATCAGTCAAATCAATTAAGACTGGACCATCGTAGGCGAACCCGAATGCTTCAGGATCAGATCCATCGAGCGAATAAAAATAATCTCCATCATTCTGAGTTTCAATTACCAGCATCTGTTTATTTGCCCAGCATCCATCAACCGGGGATAAAATATTTATTCTGGCAAAAACATTTGTTATGAGAAAAATCGAAATAATAAAGAGTGCTGCTTTCTTATTCATTACTGTTTATTTCTCTAATTTCTTAAAATAAGGTTCAAGAACTTCTCTTAATTCAGGATCCTCTTTATAGTAATGCTTTTCAAGTTCTTCTTCTGTAAGTCCAATTAATTCATGACTCATATAATGAATCCAGACATTTTCTTCAGGCTTAGAAATTACAATTTTTCTGCTGTAATAATCAGGCTGAATAGGAAGCTGTTCTTTATAATATGAAAAATATTTGTAGTCATGAACAACAACTTTAATATCTTCGCGAGGCATACCTCTTGTATTCATCAATGTTTCTACAAGAGAGTTAATTGTACGTCCAGAATCAAAAATATCATCAACAAGAAGGATTTTATCTCCAGGACGCAGATTTTCTGGAGGATATGTCCAGCCGTCAATATAAACTTTTGTATGCTGAGCAATATCTGAATATGAACGGGCAACTACACCTGCATATAAAACAGGATGAAATTTTTCAACCTTACTCAAAACCTTAAAATATTCGCTTATGACATTTGCCATGTAAGCTCCACCGCGGAGAGAACAATAAATAACATCCGGAATAAAGCCGTCTTGATAAATTTTATGTGCTATTTTTAAAGCATCGTTTCTTACAGTTTCGTAAGGAAGAAATTCTTTCATAATAATACCTCTATTTCCTGCTAATTATAACGTGTTTTGTTTTTATAGGGAAGATTTTCGACCTGTAAGCCTGAATCAGTCTCAATTATATCTTTTTTAAGACTTACCTGAAGTTTTGAGTCTATGCAGGAAATTACAACCTCATTAAAATCTTTTCCGTTGTTTAATAAAAGTTCCATAGACAAAGGATCTTCTATCTCTTTTCGCAAAAGTCTCTTCATTGGACGAGCACCCATTGCAGGATTATAACCATGTTCAATCAGATAATCCTTGGCAGCTTCATCAATCTTAATTTTTAATCCTTTATCAGCAAGTCTTTCATCAAGTTCGCCAAGCTGAATATCAAGAATCTTTGAAACTTCTGCTTTTGAAAGAGCATCAAAAACAATTACATCATCAATTCGGTTTAAAAGTTCAGGGCTTAAAAGTTTTTTAAGTTCATTCATAGCCCCGGCTTTAATTTCCTCGTATGGCATTACCCCTTCAAGAGTTCCAAAACCAACTCTTCCTTCATTGGTAATTTGTCTTGCCCCTGCATTACTTGTCATGATAATTACAGTATTTCTGAAATTAATAGTATGACCAAGATTATCACTCAACTCTCCTTCTTCAAGAAGCTG
>CAMPAL010000094.1 GCA_946631855.1 uncultured Treponema sp.
AATATTTAATATTACTCAATAAATTTAGTTATACTTAAGTGTTTCTTATAACATAATAATCACAATTTGCAAGTGAGTAAAGTCTTTTACAGATTATTCGTAAAACTTATTCACCAAAGCAAGCACCTGATTGATTTTTTTGGATGCATCCTGTGAAAATTCAACGTTTTCTTCAATCAGAGTTTCAAGGCTTGAATGACTTTCTGTTAGAGCTGTTGAAAAGCCTCTGGAAACCTTAAACCAGTAATTTCCTTTAGTATCTGTGTAAAGTGTGATAAATCCGTATTCCTTTGCCTTCTGTTTTGCCATTGAAACGCGTAAAATCCAGTCTAAAGAATCAATTAATTGTTCTTTCTGCAGCTGGTCATAAATATTTACGTTCATATGGCGGTTCCATTTTTTTTCTGCAATAGGATTTATATCAATCTCTTTAGCAACTTTGATGATAAGAGAAAGTTTTTCACCATCCATCAGGCTTCCATGGTCTCTGGTTTCAAGTTTACCTCTTAAATTACCACAGGCCTGAAGTTTTCCCTTATCTTTTTCTTCCATGACGGCATATTTAAAATGTTCAACTGGAAGAATTGCTGTTTTCTTTCCTTTGATTTTCTTTGTTTCAAAGAGGAAGGAACCAAGAGAAAGGGCATTATCACCATTTTCTTCTGCAATTTTAAGCTGTTCTTTTTCGAATTTCTTTTCGGCGGCAGATTTTTTTCCTTTTTCTTTTTTCTTTTCCCGTCCAAATTCATCAAACTTAGCTCTAATGCCTTTATCAGTTTTTTCGTTCTTACAGGCCATCAGTTTATTAAAAAGTTGTGGATCAATTGTGTCCAGCATCTGATGGGTGAGTGGAGAAACGCTCATGGCAAAAATACGACTGGTTCTTACAATTTCACCTGCAACAATAAAAACTGGATTCTGACGGAACATTACGCTGCCAGGATGAATACAGATGTGATCTGCAGTTAAAGAATGATAAGATTCCCGTCCAGTTCTGATGCAGACAAACTGAATCATTCCGGCTGCAATACAGCATAAATAATCGGTGATAGAGCCTGATGTTTTTGAAATAGGAATATTCATTCTTTCGTTTACAATTTCTGTAAGCTGGAAGTTGATGTTTTCTATTTCGGCCATTACTCTTTCATCCAGATAGTTCTTTTTACAGAATTTTTCACGGTTCTCGGTCTGTTTGTAGGCCCCAAAAAGTGTAAGATAAGTTACAAAATCTCCCTGCATATCTCTAAAACGGTGATGTGCTTTTCTTGCTTCCATTTCTTCATTTTGTGGAAGAACAAAAGGTGAATTAGCTGATAAAAAGGATGCTGCAATCAGAACTTTATCAAGTACATCAGGGAAGCGCATGATTGCTTCTACAATAATTCGGCTGATTCTAGGTTCAAGAGGGAATTTAACCATCAGTTTTCCAATTGAAGAAAGGGTATTGTCTTCTTCAAGAGCACCCAGCATGTGCAGAGTATCTACTGCTCCGATTATTCCTTCCTGTCCCGGATTTGAAATGAAATCGAAGGTGTAAAAATCAGTGATTCCAAGTTCAGCCATTTGTAAAACAACTTCGCTTAAATCGGTTCGGTAAATTTCTTCTGTTGTATATTCAGGGCGGAGTTCAAAATCCTTGCGGGAATAAAGACGATAACAGGTTCCTGCCTGAGTTCTTCCCGCACGACCTTTTCTCTGATTGCAGGAAGCTTTTGAAACAGGATTTTCTATGAGGCTTGAAGTAAAATTGCGTGGATTATAAAAATTTAACTTACAGAGTCCAGTATCAATTACAGTGGTGATATCCCTGATTGTAACTGAAGTTTCAGCAATATTTGTTGAGATGACAATTTTCTTTTTTCCTTCAGGAGGATCTTCAAAAACTCTTTCCTGTTCTTCTTTTGGAAGACGTCCGTAAAGTGGAAGAATGTGAAGTTTTCGTCCTATTGGTGAATAATAAAGTTTGTCTACGCAGTCTTTGATGATTTTTTCACCAGGCAGGAAAACAAGAATTCCACCATCTTCGTTATTATCCAGGACACGATCTACGGTGGTGTAAATTTTATTTAATAACTGGTCACAGCCTGAATCGGTAGTTGTTGTAGAACCTCCAGGAACCGGGTCGTAAACCAGGGCAACCGGGTAGGTTACAGTATCAATTGAAACAATTGGGGCATTATCAAAGTATTCGCTGAAGACCTGGGTGTTCATGGTTGCAGAAGAAACTATAACGTGGAAGTCGGAACGTTCCTTCAAAACTCTTTTTACAAGTCCTAATACAAAGTCAATGTTCAAACTTCTTTCGTGGGCTTCATCAATCATCAGAACTGAATACTTAGAAAGCCATGGATCCAGTTTCATTTCCTGAAGAAGAATTCCATCAGTCATTATCTTAATTCTTGTATCCTGATTGGTTACATCTTCAAAACGCATTTTATATCCGACAAGGCCTGGATATGGAGTATTCATCTGTTTTGAAATAAATTCACTGACACTTAAAGCAGCAATTCTTCTTGGCTGAGTTACACCAATAATTCCATTAGTTGCATAGCCTGCTTCGTATAAAATAACTGGAATTTGAGTTGTCTTTCCTGAACCTGTCGGGCTTTCTACAATCACAACCTGATTTTTTTCCAGACAGTCCAGTATTTTCTGTTTTTGTGCATAAACAGGCAGATCTTTAAAATTTATTGCCATTCTATTAAATCCTTGGTGGCGTCCTGATTAATTTTTATTCGACGCTCAATGTATTTTGCCCAATTTAATCTTGGGACTTCGTATAAATAATCTACAAAATCCTGATTGAGCGGTTTTAGTACATATTCGTTCGCAGTATTTATGTAGGTTGTTATAAAAATTGGTTCTGCTTTTTCTATTTTTACAGAACCTTTTGTGTCTTTTTTAAAGATTACTTTATAAAATAAACCATCTCCAGTGTTATCTCTTTCTCCATCAGGATTTTTTGAGTTGAAGTCTGGTTTTGTACGTTGTCCGCTGATTACATTTCCATTTGCGTACATAATCAGTTTATCACGTTTTTCCTTAGTATTCACGATTACTTTTCTGTTTTTTATGATATGAGCATGATTAGCCCATATGACATCCACTCCTGCAGAAATTAAATCCATGTAGAATTGATTTTGCCGGCTGGTGATGTTTCTTGTGTATTCAGGTTCACTGGTATGCAGGGAAAGAATAAACAAATCGCAGGGATTTTTTTCTTTGAGTTCTTTGATGTACTGTATAAAATTATTTCTGGATTTATCATCAGTTTTTATAAAGTTGATGTAGGATGATGCGTCCGGCCGGTTAAGCAGTTCTGTTACAGGCAGAAAAAGAATTTTCCTCCCGTGATTTTCAATTATATTATAGGTGAAAGCTGCTTCCGGACTTTCTTTTATTCCGGAAAAATAAACTTTTTCACCCTGATTTTCAGTTTTATCGATTATTTTTTTTGTTGTTTTTATTGTTTCTAAAATTCCAGACTGGAACTGGTCGTTTGTGTGATTGTTGCAGAGGGAAAAAACATCGAAACCAGCATCTACGGCAGCCTGGAGGTATTTTTCAGTCATGTTAAAATTAGGATAAGAAGAAGCGGGTCTTGTAGTATCCACAGGTGCTTCCAGGTTTGCAAAAGTCAAATCTGCCTGGTCCAGATAAAATTTTATATCTTTGTATATTTTTGAATAGGATGAAATCTGATAATTTACGGAGTGGGCCATAATATCGCCGGTAAAAAGCAGGGTGATATGGTCACGTGGTTTTGAATCATCAGTTTTTTTGCTTTCTGTAAAAGTTTGTTCGGGAACTTCTGTTTGAATGTTTATGTCAGAATTTATTTGTGGAGATGATTTACAGGCGATGAAAAATAGGGTTGTCAGAAATGTTATTAAAAAATACTTTTTCACAATCTTCCTGTAAGTTTATCTGACAGACTTTTAAACTTTACCCGTAAAAATATTTCTATATCTACGGGTAAAAAATCTGTCAGATTCAGGTATTTATTTTACTTCCAGATTTTTTCACGGAAGAAAGTCTGGTTACGATCTGCACCTACAGATACGATTCCAACTTTTGTTCCAGTAAAGTCTTCGATGTAATCAATATAGTTCTTTGCATTCTTTGGAAGTTTTTTGTAAGAAGTACACTTTGTAATGTCTTCTTTCCATCCTGGGAATTTTTCAAGAACTGGTTTAGCCTTGTTCAAATCTGGAATTGAAGCAGGGAAGTCTGTAACGATTTTTCCGTCGATTTCATATGCAACACAAGCTTCAATTTCGTTCATATCATCATAAATATCAAGGTGAGTAAGAACTAAGTTGTCGATTGAGTTTACGTGACATGCATAGCGTAATGCTACAAGGTCAAGATAACCACAGCGGCGTGGACGACCAGTTGTTACACCAAATTCATTTCCTGTGTTACGAACATAGTCGCAAAGTTCTCCTTCAGTTTCTGCATTGAATTCAGAAGGCATTGGACCGTTTCCTACACGTGTTTCGTAAGCCTTGAAAACTCCGTAGATTTTATCCAAAGCTTTAGGACCAATTCCTGAACCTGAAGCGGCACCGTAAGAACCAGAAGCTCCAGAAGAAACATAAGGATATGTACCAGAGTCGATATCAAGCATGGCACCCTGAGCACCTTCAAAAAGAATATTTTCGTTGCGATATTCGTACATCTTAGCAGCAATATTTACACGCATTTTAATAAGCTGATCTTTATACTGTTCGAGGAATTTCTTGTCTTCATCATCAAGATCATTCCATTTTTCTTCCCAGTCAAGGTCTGCTACACGAATACCATCGCGTTCTGATTTCATAGAATATGTTGTACCAATTCCGCGACCTGTAGTTCCGATTGGTCTCTTGCGTGCTGCATCACGCTGTTTATCCATTTCGCGGTAACCAGGCAATGTAAGATGAGCACGGTCAGAAATGAATACACGACCTTCCCAGTTAATACCGTTGTCTTTAAGCATCTGAAGTTCTTTGAATAAAGCTTCAGGATCAATTACCATTCCTGAACCAAGGAAAACAGACTTTTCTGGATAAAGAATTCCAGATGGAACCTGATGGAGTGCGTATTTTTTTCCATCAACTACGATTGTGTGACCTGCATTTGCGCCGCCGGCAAAACGAACAACGTATTTAGCATCCTGAGCAAGGTAATCAACGATTTTACCTTTACCTTCATCGCCCCACTGGGCACCCATTACTACAATATTCATGGTTTCTCCTTTTTACCGCAGAATCATCGCGGATATAAGAATAATTTTTTGAGATTTAATCTCGAACGTAAAAGCATTGCAGATTCATCGCTAGTGTTTTTACATATTGATAATATCAAAATTGTTATAGATGCTCAATGAAGTATGATTAAATATTTGCAGCAAGACTTTTTTTTTCATCCCTTTAAAAATCTGGAAAATGCCAATATAATGTTTTCAGAGGTAAAATATGGCAAACATAAAAGACGGACTTAACGTTGCAGGTAAAGAATTAAGTGCTTTTAAGAAGTTTATTTCTCGCGGAAACGTGATTGATATGGCAGTTGGTGTAATCATTGGCGGTGCATTCGGTAAAATTGTAACCAGCCTTGTAAACGACATCATCATGCCGCTGATTGGTCTTGCCCTTGGCAAAATTGATTTTGCAAAGCTGATGTTTAAAATCGGCGAAACGGAAATTAAATACGGTGCATTTATTCAGACAATTGTAGACTTTTTGATTGTTTCTTTCTGTATTTTTACAGTGATTCAGATTTTTGAAAAATTTAAGAAGAAGGAAGCAGAAAAGCCAGCTGAGGCTGAGGCTCCGGCTCCAGTCGTAAAGTCTGATGAAGCAATTCTGCTGGAAGAAATCAGAGATTTACTAAAAAAACTTGATATTCATTAATACAGATTTTTTGTATTATTCATATTCCATAATCCTCTGTAAATCGCTATACTATCTTACTAATATTTTTTAGAGGAGAAACCCATGGCTTACATTTTTGAAGAACCATCACACACATTTGATGAATATCTGTTAGTTCCTGGCTACACAGGTCCAGATTGTATTCCTGCCAATGTTACATTGCAGACTCCAGTTGTTCGTTACAACAAGAAGGCCGGAGAAAAGTGCCCGCTTATAATGAACATTCCAATGACCTCAGCAGTTATGCAGGCAGTTTCTGACGACAAGCTCGCAGTTGCACTTGCTAAGGAAGGTGGAATCTCTTTCATCTTTGGTTCTCAGACTATTGAAAATCAGGCTGCCATGGTTGCTCGCGTAAAGGCATACAAAGCTGGTTTCGTTTCTTCTGATACAAATATTCGTCCTGAACAGACTTTGCAGGAACTTGTAGAAGCTATTGAAAAAACAGGCCATTCTACAGTTGCTGTAACTGAAGACGGAAGTGCAAACGGTAAACTTGTTGGTATTATTACGGACCGCGATTTCCGCATTTCACATTGTCCCTCTGATGCAAAAGTAAAAGATTACATGACTCCTTTGTCAAAACTTGTTATGGCAAAAGATGGAATTACTCTTGAAGAAGCAAATGATATTATCTGGAAGGAAAAGGTAAATCAGCTTCCTGTTGTTGATAAAGACGGAAAACTCCTTCACCTTATTTTCAGAAAGGATGCTGCAAGTCACGAAGAACATCCTCTTGAACTTCTGGATGCTCAGAAACGTTATATTGTTGGTGCTGGTATTAATACTCGTGATTATATGGAAAGAGTTCCTGCTTTACTTGAAGCTGGTGTTGATGTAATGACTCTGGATTCTTCTGAAGGATTTACAGAATGGCAGAGAAGAGCCTTGCAGGATATTCACGCTAAATGGCCAAATGCAAAAATAGGGGCTGGAAATGTTGTTGATGCAGATGGTTTCAACTTCCTAGCAGAAGCTGGTGCTGATTTTGTAAAGATTGGTATTGGTGGTGGTTCAATTTGTATTACACGTGAGCAGAAAGGTATTGGCCGTGGTCAGGCTACTGCTACAATTGAAGTTGCAAAAGCCCGCGATGCTTATTACGAAAAAACTGGTATTTATATTCCAATTTGTTCTGATGGTGGAATTGTTTATGATCATCATATTACTTTAGCTTTGGCTATGGGTGCAGACTTTGTAATGCTTGGTCGTTACTTTGCCCGTTTTGATGAATCTCCAACAAATAAATTGATTGTAAATGGTTCATATGTTAAGGAATACTGGGGAGAAGGTTCTAACCGTGCCCGCAACTGGCAGCGTTATGATCTTGGTGGAAAGAAAGGAATGGCATTTGAAGAAGGTGTTGATTCTTACGTTCCTTACGCAGGTTCTCTCCACGACAACGTTACTTTGACTACAAGTAAAATAATTCATGCTATGTGTAACTGTGGTGTTGTAAATATTCCTGATTTGCAGAAGAACGCTAAGATAACAATGGTAAGTGCTGCTTCAATTCGTGAAGGCGGTGCACATGATGTTATTGTGAAGAATTCTATTAAAGCTAATTAGGTTTTAGGTGCTAGGTTCTAGGTGTTAGGGGCTGGGTGTGTTGATAGCCTTTGGTGCTTGGGGATAGCACTTGGTGTTTGATGATAGGAACTAAGTGATAGATATGTGAGGCTGTCTGGGGATGTTGTTTGATTTCCCCGGGCAACCTTATTTTTTTTTTAAAACTAGAAGTTGTTAGTTTTCAGGTTCTTCCTCTACTAAGACAGTCTTTGCTGTAACCTGGATTTTTTCATCGTAGCAGGTGAAAATCTGGTCTACATCATCTTTATTCATCTTAGGAGTAAAGAGACTTACGATTGGAACAATAACAAGTCCTCCTACCATCGCTAAGGCACCACAGTTGATAGGATTCATGAATTTTAAGAAGATATTTGCAACTGTAATTCCAACTCCATAAATGAAACAAATCCATACAGAAGCTTTTGTAACTTTTTTGCTGAAAAGTCCGTATAAGAATGGAGCAAGGAAGGCACCTGCTAAAGCACCCCAGGAAATACCCATCAGCTGGGCAATGAAGGTTGGTGGGTTCAGGGCAATTACTACAGAAATAACGATAAAGAAAACAATTAAAACTCGCATTGTAAGAAGTGTCTTTTTATCATCAAGCTTTTTACAAACTGTTTCTTTTAATACATCAAGAGTCAGAGTTGAACTGGAAGTTAAAACAAGAGAAGAAAGGGTCGACATTGATGCAGAAAGAACTAAAACAACTACAATTCCAATTAAAATATCTGGAAGGGTTGCAAGCATTTGTGGAACGATTGAGTCGTACATTATTTTTCCGTTGGCCCCGTAAATTGCAGGACTGTCGAAGAGGCGTCCAAAACCACCAAGGAAGTAACATCCGCCGGCAATTACAACTGCAAAGAAGGTAGAAACAATAGTTCCAGTTTTTACAGCTCTTTCTGATTTAATTGCATAGAATTTTCCAACCATTTGAGGAAGTCCCCAGGTACCAAGAGATGTAAGAATTACAACTCCAAGAAGGTTTGCAGGATCTGGTCCAAAGAAAGAAACAAATGAACCTTTCATTCCCTGTAAGGCAGGCGTTGTGTTTGCTGGATCTGTTGGAATTTCTGAAAGTTTCTGGATGGCAGCAAGGAATCCTCCCTGACCTTTAAGTACTGCTGCAATAATGGCAACAATTCCACCCAGCATAATCAGTCCCTGTATAAAATCATTTATAGCAGTTGCCATGTAACCACCAAGAATAACGTAAACTGCTGTAAGAAGTGCCATTACAATTACACACCAGCGGTAGTCAATATTAAAGGCAAGCCCAAAAAGGGTAGAAAGTCCTTTATAAACTGAAGCTGTGTATGGAATAAGGAAGATAAAGGCAATTGTTGAAGCGGCAATTCTTAGAGACTTACTTTTATAACGTTTTCCAAAGTAGTCAGGCATTGTTTTTGCATCAAGATGATGGGTCATGACTCTGGTGCGGCGTCCCATAATCACCCAGGCTAACAAAGAACCAATAAAGGCGTTACCAAGGCCTACCCAGGTGGAAGAAAGACCGTATTTCCAGCCGAACTGTCCTGCATAACCAATGAATACAACTGCAGAAAAGTAAGAAGTTCCATAGGCAAAGGCTGTGAGCCATGGTCCAACTGAACGACCGCCTAAAACAAATCCGTTTACATCTTTTGCCTGACGACGGGAATAAATTCCTACTCCAATCATAATGGCAAAGAAGATGATTAATAATAAAACTTTTAAAATCATGAGAGAGCTCCCTTATTAAATTGAATAAATTTTAAGTGGGGATTTTGTTTCTGTCAATAGAAACCTTTGCTGGTGGAGAATAATAGTGCAGCCTTCTAAATCTTTCAAAACTCCTGCTATTTTGCTATATTAAGTGGATATGAAAGATGAAATGATTGTTATTCGCGGAGCCAGAGAGCACAACTTAAAAAATATCGATATTACTTTTCCACGCAATAAACTGGTTGTAATTTCCGGATTAAGCGGTTCTGGAAAATCTTCCCTTGCTTTTGATACGCTTTTTGCTGAAGGTCAGCGCCGTTACATGGAAAGTCTTTCGTCCTATGCCCGCCAGTTTCTGGGCCGTATGGATAAGCCTGATGTCGATTTGATTGAAGGGCTTTCTCCTGCCATTTCTA
>CAMPAL010000095.1 GCA_946631855.1 uncultured Treponema sp.
AGAGCATCCGCCTCCTAAGCGGAAGGTCGTGCGTTCGAATCGCATTTGGGTCATACTTATATATTTTTATGGAGTGGGGTTATGAAAAAAATATTGGTTTCTTCCAGTAATTCGGAAATTCTGGATGTTGTTAAGAATGGATGTCTCAAGTATCAGGCTTCTTTGGATCCTATTTTTTGTCCTGATACTGATGAAGCTTTAAGTTTTATTGATTATGAGCTTCCTGAAATTAAGGTTCTGGACTTTTCTTCGGAAGATATTGATTGTGACCGAATTTTAGCTGCAATTCATGCTGACCCATGGCTTCATAATGGTGGAATTATTGCAATTGCACCTTCTCCAAAAGTTGCAGAAGAAATCGAAAATCGTAAAGATCCTAATATTCTTATTGTTCAGACTGTTTACAATTTTAAGCAGAATTTCAGCCGTCTTTTGAAGGTTTTGTGGAGTAATCAGCAGTTCCTTTTTAATCGTGGTATGCAGAACCGAATGGGTGGTGATGAAAATGGTGGATTTATTTGTGATAATGATCCAATGGATATCCGTCTTTACACCAGCTTTCTGGTAAACTACCTTTATTGTTGTAACCGTATTAGTGATGATGGTCGATATGCACTTCAGACTTGTTTGATGGAACTTCTGACTAATGCTCTGGAACATGGAAACTGCGGTATTTCTTATAAAGATAAAACAGATTTTTTGATGACTGGTGGAAATATCATTGATTTGATTAATGAAAGAAGAAATCTTCCGGAAAATAAAAACAAGAAAATCAAAATTCATTATGTTGTAGGTCGTGAAAAATCTACTTTTACAATCACTGATGAAGGACCTGGATTTGACTGGCGTGCAAGTATGAATTCTGATGGCCCTGAAGTTACTGAAACTCATGGTCGTGGAATTTCGCTTTCTACAAGTCTTGTTTCTTCTTTGCGTTATAATGAAAAAGGAAATGAGGTTTCTTTTGATATTCAGAACATCCAGAATACTTCGAATACCGTTCCTGGAATCATGATTCCATTTAAATCAATTGAATATAAACGCCACGAAATAGTATGCCGTCAGAATGATCCTTCTACAGATCTTTACTTTATTGTTTCTGGACGCTATGGAGTTTATGCTAATGGAAAATTAATTTCTGTTCTTACTCCAAATGATATGTTCATTGGTGAAATGGCCTTTTTGCTTAATGACCGTCGTTCTGCAACTATTATGTCTGCTGATGAGGGAAAATTAATTCGTATACCTAAAGTTTCTTTTGTGAACCTTATTCGTAAAAATCCACACTATGGTATTTTCCTTTCTAAACTTTTAGCTCAGCGTGTTGTTCGTCAGAATTCGAAAACACTTCAGCTTGCTGCTAAAATTGCTGAACTAAAAGCTCAGTTGGGTGATTAGAAGAGGCCTGAAATAACTCCGTTGTCATCAACATCAATCTCTAAGGCTGCTGGGGCTTTTGGAAGTCCTGGCATTGTCATTATGTCACCAGCAAGTGCTACGACAAAGCCTGCTCCAGCGTACAGTTGAACGTCTCTGACTGGGAAAATGTAATCTTTTGGAGCTCCTGTTAATTTTGGATCATGGCTGATAGAGTTCTGAGTTTTTGCTACACAAACAGGAAGTTTTCCATATCCTTTTTCTTCAAAAGCTTTAAGTTTCTTAAGGGCTACAGAATCAAATTCTACATCTTTTGCACGGTAAATCTCTTTTGCAATCTTTTTGATTTTTTCTGTAAGTGGAAGGTCTAATTCGTAAAGTGGATGATAGTTTGCTTTTCCGCTTTCAACAATTTCTACAACAGCATTAGCAAGATTTTTGGTTCCTTCACCACCCTTGCCCCATCCTTCAGAAAGAATGGCTTTTGCACCAACTGATTCACACAGTTTTTCAATCAGAGCAATTTCTTCATCTGTATCTGTAATAAATTTGTTGATGGCTACAATTGCAGGAAGTCCGAATTTTGCGATATTTTCAATATGAACTTTAAGATTTTCAAAACCTTTTTCCAAAGCCTGACAATTTGGTGTGCTTAAATCAGTCTTTGCAACTCCACCATGCATTTTAAGGGCTCTGATTGTTGCAACAATAACTACTGCACTTGGTTTTAATCCTGCAGAACGGCATTTTATATCAAGGAACTTTTCTGCTCCAAGATCTGCGGCAAAACCTGCTTCTGTAACAACATAATCACCAGTTGCGAGAGAACAAAGTGTAGCATTTACAGAGTTACATCCGTGGGCAATATTTGCAAATGGACCGCCGTGTACGAAGGCCGGATTTTTTTCGAGAGTCTGTACAAGGTTAGGTTTAATTACATCTTTAAGAAGAGCTGCTATTGCTCCAGTGCATTTGAGCTGTCCGAAGGTAATATCTTCTTTATTGTAATTCTGACCAATAACAATACGGTCAATTCTTTCTTTGAGTTCAGAAATTGTTTTTGAAAGACAAACAATTGCCATAATTTCTGATGCAACTGCGATTGTAAAATGATCTTCGCGAGGAACTCCCTGCATTCTTCCACCAAGACCAATTATGATGTTGCGGAGGGCACGGTCGTTCAAATCTACACAACGTTTCCAGCTGATTGTGCGTGAATCAATATTAAGTGCATTTCCCTGCTGAAGATGATTGTCTATGAGTGCTGCAATAAGGTTGTTTGCAATTGAGATGGCATGAATATCGCCTGTAAAGTGGAGGTTGATATCTTCCATTGGAACAATCTGTGCATATCCACCACCGCAAGCACCGCCTTTTACCCCAAAACAAGGTCCAAGAGAAGGTTCTCTTAAGGCAACAACAGTTTTTTTACCAATTTTGTTGAGACCATCTGCAAGTCCAATAGAAACTGTAGATTTTCCTTCTCCAGCTGGTGTTGGAGTTACGGCAGTTACCAGTATTAATTTTCCAGGATTTTTTTCTGCCTTATCCTGAAGTGTTTTTAATTCAGCAAAAGTGATTTTTGCTTTGTAAGGACCATAAAGTTCAAGGCTGTCTTCGGAAATGCCAATTTTGGAAGCTACTTTTGTTATAGGTTCCATAATATTTTTCTGTGCGATTTCGATATCAGTCATAATTACCTCGGAAAATTAAAATTATAGAACGATTTTATAGGAAATTTGCTTGATTTACAATAAGAAGTGGATTTTGACAGAAGAATGCTACTACTTCAGTTTTTCTAAATCATCATCATTGAGGTAAAGATATTCGCCTGGCTGTAAATCCTGTTCAAGCTGTAATGAACCAACTGAAATGCGTTTTAGAAAAATCACCTTGTTATTAACTGCGGTAAACATTCTTTTTACCTGGTGGTATTTTCCTTCATAAATTTTTAAAAGTGCAACCTGATTTTCTGGATTTTCAATTTTTACACCAGTTTTTTCAAGAGCTTCTTTTATTGAAGAATTGACTGTCTGATATTCAAAAACTTCTTTACTTGCCCAGGAAATTTCTGCACTCTGGCATTTAAAACCCGGTTCGTTATCTTCTGGACCTACTTCAATTCCCTGGTCAAATAAAGTTGCAATCTCTTTTTTGTGTTCAGGGCTTTCTGAATGTTCCAGTACGCATAAATATGTTTTGCTGATATGAGATTTTGGCGAAATAAGCCGGTGAGTCAGTTCTCCATCTGTTGTGAAAAGGAGAAGACCTTCTGTATCCATGTCCAGACGGCCTATAAGGTGGAGTTTGTCCTGCAAATAAGGAGTCCTGAGGGAATCTTCCAGTAATTCAAAAACTGTCTGATGTTCTCCGTCCTTATTTGCAGAAACTGTGTGCATGGGTTTATTCATCATCAGATAGATGTTGTCATGCAAATCGATTTCTTCCCCATCAATGGTGATTTTGTCGCTTTCCTGATTAATTTGAAATCCCGGATCATAAATGCGAGTTTCATTAACAAGGACTTCGCTGTTTCTCAGAAGTTTTTTTATATCCTTGCGGGAACCAAAGCCATTGTGAGAAAGTATTTTATCGATTCGTTCTTTTGCCATGCTTTATTTTCTGTCGTCCATTGGGATGTAAGGTCTTTCTGCAGAAACATTTTTGTAAGCAGGACGATAGATTCTTCCTCCACTTACAATTTCCTCAATCCTGTGAGCAGACCATCCTGCAATTCTGGAAATTGCAAAGATTGGAGTGAAGAGTTCACGAGGAATGTTGAGCATTGTATAAACGAATCCTGAATAGAAGTCTACGTTTGGACAAACTTTTTTGTCTGAATTGTGAACTTCCTGGATAATTGCAGGAGCAACTTTTTCAATCAGATTGTAGAGTTCAAATTCTTCCATGAAGCCTTTTGATTTAGCCAGTTCTTTTGCTTTTGCTTTAAGAAGGACTTCACGAGGATCGCTGATTGTATAAACTGCATGTCCCATTCCGTAGACAAGACCAGATTTGTCGAAAGCCTGTTTTGTTGCAATCTTACGGATGTATTCTGAAACTTCTTTTTCGCTAGACCAGTCTTTTACGTTAGCCTTGATATCATCCATCATTTCTACTACACGAATATTTGCACCACCATGACGACGACCTTTCAATGAACCAACTGCAGCTGCAATTGAAGAATAGGTATCTGTATCGGCAGAAGAAACAACGTGAACTGTCAAAGAAGAGTTGTTACCACCACCATGTTCTGCATGAAGAATAAGTGCAAGATCAAGAGTTTCTGCCTCAAGGCGAGAGTACTGTTTATCTGAACGGATAAGGCGGAGGAAGTTTTCTGCGGTAGAAAGTTCAGGTTTAGGATTATGAATAAACATTGATTTGTTGTCGTAGTAACGTCTTTTTGCCTGATAACCATATGCTGCAAGTGTAGAAAAACGTGCGATAAGTTCAACACACTGTTTGATAATGTTTCCTACAGAACGGTTTTCTGGATCATCATCATAAGAGTAGCTGGCAAGAACACCACGGGCAATTTTATTCATGATATCGTTAGAAGGTGCTTTCATAATCATGTCTTCTGTGAAGTTTGGTGGAAGAACACGACATTCACCAAGATATTCTGAGAATTTCTTAAGTTTTTCTTCTGTTGGAAGTTCTCCAAAGAGCAGGAGGTATGCACACTGTTCGTATCCATACTGATGATGTTTTTCTGCATCTTTGATTAAATCTTCAACATTGTATCCACGATAAATCAGACGGCCTGGAACGGCAATTTTTTGACCTTCTTTGTTAATTTCATAACCGACTACATCACCAATGCGGGTAAGTCCTACAAGTACACCAGTTCCGTTTGCATTGCGGAGGCCGCGTTTTACGTCATATTTAGAATAAAGTGACTGATCAATCGGGTCGTTGTGAACTGCGAGTTTTTCCAGTCTTTTGATAATAGCCTGTTCTTCTTTAGATAAATTCATGTTAGCCTCCACGCCTTTGCGAAGTATAGTTTATGCAGAAATTGCATAAATATGCATAAAAATGCAAATAAAATTACATAATTATACGGAAGATGGAATACTTATGCAATAAGAATTTGGAATTTAGTTTGAATAATTATTTTTATAAAGAAAACCAAGGGCTGCAGGAACTTTTCTCTGTAAGTCTGGATGCAGAAAATCTTTGTCTTTGAGGGTAAGTCCTGTTGAATGTCCACCATCAAATTGCATGGCACTATTGGCCCCAAGTTTTTTCAAAATCAGGGCACATTCTTCAAAGTTCAGGCCGTTTCTTCCTGTGGGGCAGTTTATTCCTTTACATGCAAAAAGATACAGATAACGTCCGTCCCCGCTTATTCCTGCTGCACTTCTGGAGCGTTTATTTTTTTGAAATTCATAAATGTATCCGTCTTTGAGAATTGTGAAAAATCCACCAAAAACATAAGGGTATTCTTCGATATCTTTTTGATTCTGGAATTCTATGATTGATGCTCTTAAAGGATTTGTTGAAAATGCAAGGGCTGAATAATTTTCATTTAAGGGACAGATTGTTCTTCCGTCAATTTTAACAATGCTGACAGGGGACAGACCCCTCTTTGTTTTTGCAAAAGGTACTGTGTTTATAGCTGCAAGACTTTTCTTTTTTTTACTGAAATCTTTGAGATAAAAACTTTTTCCTGAATCTGAATTTTGAGGTTCAGCTGTAATCTGAAGATTTTCTGCATTCAGATCAATTCTTATGCATTTCCATTCAGTTTTCTGACTTTTTATCTGGAAGCCTGTGTACTGAAAGTTTGAATCTTTTAATCCGTCAATTTCGAGTTCCTGCCAGTTTATTTCTTGTGGATAAAGAAGGCTTGTTTCCAGAATTTCTGGATCTGTGTAACGGTCTGGGAGGAATGTTGTCTTACAACTGAAAAAGAGAAAAACTGCAAATATTAGAAAAAGACTGCTTTTTTGCTTAAATAAATCTTTTTTGAAATCTTTCATGAAGATTATTTATCGATAAATCGTTGTGCAGGAGTAACTACCCATACAGCTTCCATTTCTGTATCACCAATATTTTCGATTGAGTGAGAAGCTCCTGCTGAGAAAGAAACACTGTCTCCTGCTTCCAGGTCGTAAGTTTTTCCATCATAAATCAGCTGAGCCTTTCCTTTGATGATATATCCGATTTCTCTTCCCAAATGGCCGTATGAACCGCGGTGGGTGTGAGAACCTGCTGGAATTTTTATAAGGTAAGCTTCAATTGAAGTTTCTGAGTTTGCCTGTTTTGCAAGTCCTTCATAAGTTATGTCATCTTCCTGAAGGGATGGACGCTCTGTAGAACGAATGATTTGTACAGGACGTTCTTTTTTATATTCTTCAAAGAGGTATTCGAGATTTATATCAAGTACATCTGCAAGTGCTAAAAGTGTATCAATTGCTGGTGAAACATGATTTCTTTCAATCTGTGAAACAAGACTTTCACTTACGCCAGTACGTTGTGCAACAACTTTGAGTGTGTATCCTTTGTGTTCTCGTACCTGACGAAGTTTTTCACCAAAGTGGTATGGGCGTCTTTTAATTGTTTTATCTTCAGGATTTTGCGAAGGCGTCATTATTTTGTTTCTCCTTGTTTTCTGCTGTTACGAATTGGATGAAGTAGTCTTCAAGAGTTTTTCTTGGTCCTTCAAGCTTCATCCTTGCACGGGCTCTGGCATTATCACGTCTGACTGTATACATTGAATAGAAATCGCGATAGTCCAGACCTGCATCGGCTTTAACATGTTCACCAAGGAATTTGGAAACTTCATCACGGCCAATAGCAGGAATTCCTTTTGTTTTTAAGATTGTACGCAAGGATTGTATTTGTTCTGTAGAAATTCCAAAAAGGAACTCTTCCATTGCCTGGGTAACTCCGGCGTCTCCCATTTTTTGCTTTATGAAAGAAATCCACTCATCATCCATCTGCATTGAAATTAAAAGTAGTTCACTGGTACCCATCATAGTTCCAAATGCAGGTGCCAGTTTTCGTCTTGCTGACCATACAGACTGAAGGACTGGTGCAACATTTTCGATAGCCTGATCATTCCAGTGTTCCCACAAAAGCAAAAGCGAAAGAGCCCATTCTCTGCGGAACTCAATTGGCTGGGTATCATCTGCAATAAGGTTCAGGTAAACGTCTTCAACCAGAAGAGAAAACATTGAAAGGTTTGTTTCGGTTTCAAATGATTTGTAGAAGTTTTCGTATTCCGGTCCCATGTGTTTTGCTACTTTTGAAAAATCAGAAAGAGTGTGGGTTTTTGCAACAAGAAGACTTTTTCCTAAGATTGCTTTTGATGGCAGACGTAAATTTCTGTCACCATCATCTTTATGTTTAATCAAAGATTCAATAAGGATTGTGCGGCTTCTGGTTCCTCCTGCCAGTTCATGTCTTTCCAGAAGGGATGGGAAGCGGGCTACTGAATTTGCAATGTTTTTGAGGTCTGCAATACGGTTAATAAAAATTTCATAATGAGTTTTGTCTTTTTCGAGGAGCAGAGGCATAAATTGATTCATAAGATCCCGCTGACGTTTGGTGAAAACTTCTGCGTTATCTCTTTCTGAGTTTTTGTCTATTTCTGCAGGTTCGAAAAAAGAGTTAATATCAACCTGTTCAAAATTATCTGTATTGCTCATCTTAGTTACGATACTACTTTTTTTATTTGGTAAAAATTAATTTTTTTATTCAGATTAAATTTATTATAAATCATATTTTGTTATTTTTCCACCGATAATTGAAGAGTATTCTATTAAAAACTTTCTGGATGAGGTTTTATGCTTATTTCTTCAAAATTGATAAAAAAAGTTTCACTAGTCGGTTTAGCGTTTTTTCTGTTTTTTTCTCAACTTTATGCACAAAATGAAGAAACAGGACAGGGCTCTCAATTTCAGTTATTCACTGCCAGCCAGCAAAAGTTACGTATAAAGGCTGATCAGGTTAGACTTATAGCAGATAAAGAAAACGGCGGATATCATCTTTATGTTAAAAAAAGTGAAAATGTAAATTCAATTTTGCTTACGGAAACAACAAAAGATCCTGCCGGGAAAAATGATTCTTATGCTTATCGTGCAAAGGAGTACAATTCAATTAATGGTGATGAAATTCGCCTGCTTGATGGAAAAACTCTCGTTTCGGAAGGGGCAAAATATAGTCTGGTGGATTCTACTCCAGAAAATACAAGTTTTTTTGGGCCTGCTTTTCATATTTATATTCCAGAAACAATTGTTTACGGTTATTCCTGGTCCAGAAATGGCGAAGTAAAGCTTGGAAAAGGCACTTTTATTAATATCCGTTCTTTCGAAAAACCATATGCTGATTATTCGGGCGATTACATGGACAGTCCTTTTATGTTTGACTTAAAAGTTGTAAAAAAGCCTGCAAAAAAAGTTCAGAAAAAAGCGGTTGAAGAACCTGCAAAAATTGAAGTAAAAAGCCAACCTGTAAAAGAAACAATAAAAGAACCTGAAGTTTTTGATCTTCCTTTTCCTGAAGAATTTGTAGAACCAGAGATTAAAGAAGCAGAAGAAGTGGATGAGGTAGAAGAAACTGAAGAGGAAACTGTCCTGACTGATGATTACAATCCTCTTGCAAGTGACCGTTTTAAAGAGTTTTCTGAAGGTATAATTTATTCAAAAGGGCCTGAGACTATCATTGATGATATAGATTCGATTTTTGATGGACTTGAAAATAAAGAAAATCTGGATTTGATTTTTGTTATTGATGCAACTGGAAGTATGAAGAATGACCTCGAAAAATTGAAGACAGATTTAATGCCGGAACTTCAGAAGGTGTTTGGAAAAGATACTAAGGCCAGAATTGGTCTGCTTTTTTACAGAGATTACGGGGATACATTTAAATATATGGATTTACCTGTAAAGGTATTCCCATTTACATCGAATTTTACAAGCTTTTCAAAAAATCTGAATTCGGTTCGTATTTATGGAAAGGAAGGTGGTGATATTCCGGAAGCAGTTTACGAAGCAATGTATGCCTCATGTGAATTTTATGCCTGGAGAAACACTGCTCAGAAGAAAATTATTTTGATTGGAGATGCTGAGCCTCATCCAAGCCCAAGAGGCAGCAAAAAGTATTCAAAAGATTATGTAATGGAAATAGCCAGAAGCAGAAAAATC
>CAMPAL010000096.1 GCA_946631855.1 uncultured Treponema sp.
ATTTTGTGTACCGAAAATTGCGGTAAGAACTTTATCAATTAACATTATTCATTTCCTTGCAAGTATAAATTAGTAATATATTATAGTCCATTTTTATTAAATTTACTATATACAGTTTATAAAAGACAAGAAAAAAAGAAACTAAGTGTCGGACAGATAAAACCCTTTAATAAAAAATCAGGAACTTATATAATGCTTTTTATGAATAAAAAAATACTCTTTGCGGCCATATCAATCCTTTCTGTCAGTTTTCTTTTTACTTCTTGTATTGGAAATGAAACTGTACAGTCCATTAGTGAGACTGAGTTATTTAAAATTCCATACGGAAAGTTTGAAGAACAGTTGAGTGTTTCTGATTTGAATAATGTTGGTGATGTCAGATATGGCATTACTATGAGAGACGGATTTTTCTACATCATAAATGGCGAATCTAAAAAAATAATGGAATTAAACTCTTATGGTGATCTGCTTACTCTTTTTTATAACGAAGAGTCTGAAATTGCCAGTTTGTTAAATAAATCTCAAAGAGCTGCAGAAAGTGTCCATCATGAAGTTTCCTATCCTTTTGATTATCCGGGAATGCTGGCTGTTGATTCTAATAAAAATATTTACACAGTCTGTTCAATCCCAAGAGACCGTCAGGAAATAAGTGATGATGGAAATATTCTTTACAGCCAGACAGTCCTCCGTTTTGCAAGGGATGGTTCTTCTGTTGAATACATTGGACAGCAGGGCCCGGGAGGAACTCCTTTTCCTTTTATAAAAAATATTTACACCACCTCTAAGGATGAACTTGTTGTTGCTGCAGTTTCTACCGAAGGAACTGTTATTTACTGGTTTTCAAGTGACGGATTCTTAAAATATATGGTTCCTGTTTCTACAAATAATGTTCCAACACTTGAGTCGGTGAATGATACTTCCAGTCAGTTCTGGACAATTTCAAATGTAATTCCTGATCCTGTTTCTTACAAACTTTATGTTCAGATTGATTATTACACGACTTATCTTGATGAAGATTCTAAGGTTCAGTCTGGAGTAAACTTTGTTCAGTCTTTACTTTATCCTCTTAATGTTGAAAGTGGAGTTTATGAAGCGCCTGTTACAATTCCTCCTTATGAAGAATCTGTAGTTTCTGATTACAGCAGGTTGACTTACAGAATTCCTTATGATTTTCTGGGTGTAACTAAATCTGGATGGAAATTTTTTATTGTTAAAACTGAAGACGGATTTAATATTGAAATGATTCAGAGTGAGTCTCAGCGTATTTTAAGACGTCAGTTTAATGTAGATCATAATAATATGCTTTTTGATTCAATGTCTTTATCTTTAGATGGTATTATCACAGCCTTGTATCTGGAAAAAGATGCTGCAAGAGTTGTATGGTACAGAACTGATAACCTTATTGAAGCAATTATTAAGAATTAGAGAATGTTTGAAGACGTAAGTGAAATAAAACCTGATGATCCAAATGCTCAGGAATTACATTTTTTTTATAATCGTGAAGAAAGAATTGCAAAAGCACCTGAAAGTGTAAAAGCTTATTACAGGGGAGAAATGAAACCTGTCCGGGGCTTTAAAGTTTTTTTTCTTCCTCAAAATCGCTGGATTTTCTTTGCATTAGTGTTTTTTGTAGGAGCTGTCTGGGTTTATTCTGGTTTTAATAAGACCAGGGCTTATGCAAATCTTAAAGGTATAAATTATGAACTTTCTGCTTTTTCGTATGAAGAAGAGATTTATGCTTCAATTCTTGTAAAAAGAAGTCCATCTGCAAAAGACAAAAATCCATCCAACATTGTTGCAGATTTTTTTGTAATAGATCCAAATAATAATGTAAGTGATAAGCAGACTCAGACTCTTTTGTATTCTGAAGGTGAAAAGTATATACGTGCAAAGTTTACTGATTTTGATATAATAAGAGTTGATGTAATAATTTCGGTAGATGGGGAAGAAAAAGAACTTTCTGCCATAGTAAAAAGATAAGGGCAGGAGAAAACAGATGAGCAGATCGGTTGCATGTATTGATTTTAGGGCTGGAAAAGTTTTTATAGCAAAAAGACAGAATACTGGTGATATGGGAAATCGCTGGGAATTTCCTGGTGGAAAAATTGACCAGGGAGAAGATTTTGAAAAGGCCATAAAAAGGGAAATGCAGGAAGAATTTGGAGTTTCTGTTGATGTTGGCCCTTATATTGCTTCTACATCTTTTATGCATAAAGGTAAGGAATGTTTTGTAGATGCTTTTTCTGTACATTTTCATGAAGATGGAATTGAAAGAAAGTTCAAACTTACAGAACATACTGATTATTGCTGGGAAGATATTGATAAAATTCCAGAACTGAATTTTGTAGATTCTGATTTACAGCTTTATCCTGCAATTAAAAAATGGAGTGAAACAATAAATTAAAAATATGAAAAAATTAATTCTTTTTGTGCTATGTCTTTCATCATTAATTTTGATTTCCTGCAGTAAAAAAGATGATGAAAAAATAATTTTTGATAATGCTCAGCCTCTGGCACTTGCTCCAGATGTTTCATGGGCAGTTGTAACAGATCCATATGCGGCCTACCGTGAGGAATATAACTGGCAATCTACTGTAAAAGGACATTGCCGTAAGGGAGATATTCTCCAGGTTTTAGGCAGATCTTTAGATTCAAATAATGAAAGCTGGTATCTGTTTGAAGACGGATGGCTTCCTTCTAATTGTATAACAGTTTACAGTAATCGTTATAAGGCAAAGAGTGTTTCTGATTCCTTGCTTGGAAATAATTAAGAGTTTGATAAATTATGTTGAATATAATTGCAGAAATTGGAACTTCTCATGAAGGTTCTGTAGAAAAGGCTAAACAACTTATAGATGCTGCGGCAGAGTCCGGGGCTGATACAATTAAGTTTCAGTGGGTATATGCAGATGAAATCCTCCACCCCAATACGGGCTTTGTAAAATTGCCTACAGGAAATATACCTTTGTATGAACGTTTTAAGCAGCTTGAATGTGACAAATCATTTTATATTCAGATGCAGGATTATGTTCATTCAAAAGGATGTAAATTCTGCTGTTCACCATTTGGACTTCGTTCCATGAAGGAGCTTTTGAGTATAAATCCTGATATTGTAAAAATTGCCAGCCCTGAGCTTAATCATTATATGATGCTGGAATATCTTGCCGGTTACAGGGCAAAACAAGAGGGCGAAAAAGTTCCTGTTATAATTTCAAGCGGAGTTTCTAAACTGTGTGATATAGAAAAGGCTCTGGAAATTCTTGGAAGAGACGGCATAAGTCTTTTGCACTGTATTACATCATATCCTGCTCCGGAAGAAGAGTATAATCTTAATGTTATTACAAATCTTATGGGCATTTTTGGAGTAGAAGCTGGGGTTAGCGATCACAGTCTGGATCCTGTTTTAGTTCCTTGTTTATCTGTTCTTTGTGGTGGAAGTATTATTGAAAAACATATCACACTCAGCAGATTGACAGATGGACTTGATGATCCTGTAGCTTTAGATCCGGAACAGTTTGCCCTTATGGTTCATACACTGCATCAGACAGAAGCAAGTATCCGCCATTATGGAAAAGAGCTTGCAAGACAAAGAGCAATTGAACAGTTTGCAGAACAGTATGGAAAAGACAAGGTGATTAAATCACTTGGGAACGGAATAAAAGAACTTGCTCCTGCAGAACTTGCAAATTATGAAAGAACAAACAGAAGTTTACATTACATGAAAGCAATGAAAGCGGGTCATATAATTACTCCTGATGATATAGCTGTTCTTCGCACAGAAAAAGTTCTTACACCAGGTTGTAGTCCTGAGTTTTATTCCCTTTTGCTTGGAAAAAAACTTACAAGAGATGTAGAAAATGGTTCTGGAGTAAATCTTGCCGATTTTATGGAACAGTAGTTTTCCAAAAGCTTAAAGAAATACTTTATTGTAAATAAATATAAATTTTACTATTATCAACTATCAATTTATAAGAGGATTCTAAAATGAAGACAAATGCTTTGAAAGGTATGAAAGATATTTTACCGGCAGAACAGAGAATGCGTGATTATGTTCAGGGAAAAATCCTGGAAACTTATAGAGCTGCTGGATTTGAACGTATTTCAACACCAATTCTTGAAGATTCTGAAAATCTTGATAAATCAGATGGTGGAGATAATTTAAATCTTATTTTTAAGGTTTTAAAACGTGGTGATAAACTTGAATCAGCTTTGTCTGCAGAACATCCAACAGAAAAAGAACTTTCTGATATGGGATTGCGTTATGATTTAACACTGCCTCTTACACGTTTTTTTGCAGCAAATCGTAATGAACTTCAGTTTCCTTTTAAGGTAATTCAGACAGACCGTGTTTATCGTGCAGAAAGACCTCAGAAAGGCCGTATGCGTGAATTTGTACAGTGTGATATTGATGTTTTGGGAGATGCTTCACCAAACGCAGAAGTAGAACTTATTGATATTACAGCCAGAGCCATGCTTTCAATCGGATTTAAGGATTTTTATATAAATGTAAATGACCGTCGTATTTTGCGAAACATGCTGGAGAATATGGGCTTTGCAGCTGAAACTTTGGATTCGGTTTGTATCACTTTTGATAAGCTTGATAAAATTGGGGCAGAAGGCATTGAAGCTGAACTTAAAGAAAAAGCTCTTCCAGAAAATGCAATTAAAGCTCTTGTAGAATTTATTTCTGCCGGACAGATTAGCCTTGATGATGTTGCCGCAAAATGTGCAGATCCTTCAATTGCTGATGACCTTAAATACATCATTAAAACTTCTAAACTGGTTGCAGATGGAAAATATGATGTAAAATACTGTCCTAATTTAGTGCGGGGCCAGGGATATTACACAGGTGCAGTTTTTGAAATTGCAAGTCCTTTGTTTTCTGGAGCAATTGGCGGTGGTGGACGTTATGATAATCTGATTGGTAAGTTTATTGGCCAGCAGGTTCCTGCCGTAGGTTTTTCAATTGGTTTTGAAAGAATTTGCAGTATTCTTCTTGATCAGAAATATCAGATTCCTGGTGCAAAAGAAAAATGTGCCTTCTTGTATGATGATGCAATGCCATTTGAGGAAGTAATGAAAAAAGCTCAGGAATTGAGAGAATCATATAATGTTACAGTCTTAAAAAAGGCAAAAAAAATGGGACCTCAGTTTGATATGCTTGAAAAACAGGGATATACAAAGTTTGCTCAGATTAAAGATGGACAGTTACTTGTAAAATAAATTATTCATCCTGCTACAGACTATTGACTAATTTGATGATTTTTTCTATATTACATATGTCAGTTTAATATTTATGTTAAAAAGACTCGGGCAATCCCCGGGTCTTTTTTGTTATCTGACATGAAACAGGTATGGAATATACATCATATAAAGACATTAAGTATTACAAAGAGTGTGCCGCACTCGTAGAAGGCATGGGGTTCAAATTGGTTGAACTTAAAATTGTTCCTTCAAAAACTACCACAAAAATTTCAGCAATGATTGCATCTTCTGATCCATCTGTAAATATTGGTGTAAACGACTGTGCTAAAGTGCATCGGGTTCTTCTTACAAGACTTGAAGCTTTGCTTGGTACAGAAGACACAACAATGGAACTTACTTCTCCTGGAATTGAGCATAACATCAAAAATGCGGCTGAATTTGAGGTTTTTACAGGAAGAGATGTAAGAGTCTGGGATAAAATTTCTACAGACTGGGTTGGTGGAAAAATTATTTCTGCTGATGAAAAATCGGTTACATTTGAAAAAGAAGATGGTGAAAATATCACTGTTCTTTATGAAAATATAGCAAAAGCAAAATTTATTTATAAGGCATAGGAGGCTTAAAATGTCAGAAATGGCAGAAGCTATCCGTCAGCTGATTCTTGAAAAAGGTTATTCAGAAGATTCAGTTAGACAGACAATTGAAAAAGCACTTAAAGCTGCTTATAAGAGAACTTACGGTACAGATGAAAATGCAATTGTAAAATTCAACGACGATATGTCGGATGTTGCAATTTATTCACGTAAAGTTGTATTGGATGGTGTTTGGGATCCAGTAAAAGAAATTGAACTTGAAGATGCAAAAAAACTTGCAGGTGATGATGTTGAAGAAGGGGATGAAATTGATATTCTTGAAGACCCTAAAACTTTTAACCGTGCTGCAATTGGTGCTGGAAAACAGTCTGCTCATCAGGGCTTAAATGAAACATTTAAAAATTCATTGATTAATGAATATAAAGATAAAATTGGTGAAATCATCATTGGTTATTACCAGCGTGATAGAAATGGAAACATTTATCTTGATGTTGGTAAAGCAGGTCATCTCGAAGGTGTTCTTCCAGTAAAATATCAGTCAAAACTTGAATTTTATGAAAAAGGTGATCGTATCAAGGCTTTAATCGTTGATGTAAAACCTACAAATACTGGTGTTCAGCTGGTACTTTCAAGAAGCGATCCAAAACTTGTAAGTTCTATTCTTGAAAAAGAAGTTCCAGAAATTGCTGATGGAACTGTTGAAATTGAAAAAATTGTTCGTGATGCAGGTTATCGTACAAAGATTGCTGTTTCTTCTAAACGTGAAGAAGTTGATCCTGTAGGAGCATGTGTTGGTCTTAAGGGAACTCGTATTCAGAATGTAATCCGCGAACTTTTGAATGAAAAAATTGATGTTCTTAAATATGATTCAGATCCTGTTGTATTTATTAAGAATGCACTTTCTCCAGCTCAGGTTGAACGTGTAATCATCCTTGATAATGATAAGAGACAGGCTCTCGCAATTGTTGAAGACAGTCAGTTCTCTCTGGCAATTGGTCGTCAGGGACAGAACGTAAGACTTGCAAACAAACTTTGTGACTGGAACATTGATGTAAAAACCATTGAACAGGCTGAAGAAATGGATCTTTCTGCTGTTAGTACAGTACAGAATGCAAAGGCTCTTTTCAATGATGATGTTGAAGAATCTTATGATGAAATTGCAACTGTTTCTGAACTTCCTGGAGTTGATGCTGAAGTTGCAAAACTTCTTAAAGATAATGGAATTGATGAGATTCAGGACTTTGTTGAAGCTTATGACAACAATTCAATCAATATCGAAGGAGTTTCAAAAGAAGCTCTTGATAAGATAAATGAACTTATTAACGATACTGTTGAATTTGTTGAAGAAGATGAAGAAGTAGAAGAAAGTGCTGAAACTTCCGCAGAAACAACAAAAGATACTGAAGATGAATCGGAAGAAGAGTTAGTATGTCCTGAATGTGGAGCAAAAATCACTCTTGAAATGACTCATTGTCCAAACTGTGGAGTTGAGTTTGAATTTACTGATGGTGAAGAGTAAGGAAGGTAGAGAATAATAATGGCTGATGAAATCGAAAAAAAGCCCGGATTTGTAGTTCACAAGAAACAGCAGGATAATACACCTGCATCTTCTTCAACTGAAAAGAAACGTGTTGTTGTTGTAAAGAAAAAGAATAATCCTTCTCAACCTCAGCCTCAGGTAAATAATGCTCAGAAGGCTCACGTTGTTGTAAAAAAAGCAGAAACTCCTGCCCCTTCAGCAACAGCTCCAGCAGATCCTGTTCAGAAAAAAGATAAGCCTGTGCAGAATCATCCTGCAGCAAATAACGCAGGTGGAAATAATGGTAATAATAATCCTAACCGCCAGCCAAACAGAACTTTTGAAATAAATTCTGCCAGACCAAATGTAAAGGCTGGAAATCTTTCTGATAAACCACGTCAGGGTGGTTATAACAGAAACGGTCAGAACGGTGGATATAATCGTAATGGCCAGGGTGGTGGTCGACCATATAATCGCGAAGGTGGTGGATTTAATGGAGCCCAGGCTCGTCAAAGCTATCAGAATCGTGAAAATAACCAGGGTGGTGGATTTAATCGCAATGGTCAGGGCGGTTTCAACCGAAATGGCCAGGGTGGTGGATTTAATCGCAACGGTCAGGGCGGATTTAACAGAAATGGTCAGGGCGGTGGCTTTAACCGAAATGGACAGGGTGGTTTCAATCGTGGACCAAGACCTGGAATGGGTGGTGCAGAAGCTCCAATGCCAGTTGACCAGTCAAGACAGCAGTCTTCTAAAAAAGCTGCATTTAAAGGCAAGAAACAGATTTACAATCGTAAAGATGCAGAACAGTACGATGATACTCTTTTTGAATCTAAGAAGAAGGTTGAAACTCCAGCATCTGTAGTACCAAAATCAATTGATATTATGGAATCTATTTCTGTATCAGACCTTGCTCGTAAGATGAATCTTAAGGCAAACGAAGTTATTGCTAAACTTATGGGCATGGGTATGATGGTTAGAATTACCCAGTCAATCGATTCTGATACAGCTACTTTGCTTGCTGCCGAATATGGTTGTGAAGTACATCTTGTTTCTCTTTATGATGAAACTGTAATTGAAAGCGATAAAGATGATGGAATTGAATTAAAACCTCGTCCACCAATTGTAACAGTAATGGGTCACGTAGACCATGGTAAAACAAAAACTCTTGATGCTATCCGTAATGCACACGTTGCAGAAGGTGAAGCCGGAGGAATTACTCAGTCTATCGGTGCTTATTCAGTTACAACTCCTAAAGGAAAAATTACATTCCTTGATACACCTGGACATGAAGCATTTACAATGATGCGTGCCCGTGGTGCTCAGGTAACAGATATTGTAGTTCTTGTAGTTGCTGCAGATGACGGTGTTATGCCTCAGACTCTGGAAGCTATTGCTCATGCTAAAGATGCAAAAGTTCCAATTATTGTTGCAGTAAACAAGATTGATAAACCAGAAGCAAATCCTGACAGAGTAAAAACTCAGTTGTCAGAACAGGGCTTAACACCAGAAGAATGGGGTGGAGATACTCAGTACGTACATATTTCTGCAAAACAGAAACAGGGTATTGATGATCTTCTTGATGCAATTCTTCTTCAGGCTGAAATGCTTGAACTTAAAGCAAACGATTCTTGTCGTGCTGAAGGAAAGATTCTTGAATCTCGCGTAGATCAGGGACGTGGTGTTGTTTCAACTGTAATTGTTCAGCGTGGATGTCTTAAACAGGGTGATCCATTTGTTGCAGGTATTTATTCTGGTCGTGTTCGTGCTATGTTTGATGATCGCGGTAAGCGTATCCAGGAAGCAGGACCTTCTACACCAGTAGAAGTTCTTGGTATGGAAGAAATGCCAAATGCCGGAGATCCATTCCAGGTAACTGAAAGCGAAAAGGATGCACGTGCAATTTCTGCAAAACGTCAGGAACTCAAACGTTTTGAAGCCGCTAAAGCTGTTAAAAAGACAACAATCGATACTCTTTATAAAGATATCGAAAATGGTGAAGTTACAGAACTTAAAGTTATTATTAAAGCTGACCTTCAGGGTTCTGCAGAAGCTCTTAAAACTTCTCTGGAAAAACTTTCTACCCGCGAAGTTCGTCTTTCT
>CAMPAL010000097.1 GCA_946631855.1 uncultured Treponema sp.
ATTCTGCAAGAGTAATTCCTGAATAAAGAGAAACTTCACGGGCTGCAACAGGCATGTTTGAAGTATTAGCAATCAGAATAGTTCTTTCCATGATTGAACGGCCTGTTCTTGGGTCAATCAATTCAGGGAATTCTGTAAGAACTTCTGTCATTTCATTTCCGCGTTCACCACAACCAATGTATACAATCAAATCTGCATCACACCACTTTGCAATAGCATGCTGAGTCATGGTTTTTCCAGTTCCAAATCCTCCAGGAATTGCGGCAGTACCACCTTTTGAAAGAGGGAAGAATACATCAATTACACGCTGACCTGTAATTAAAGGTTCTGTAACTCCCAGTTTTTTTGCATAAGGACGAGGCTGACGAACCGGCCAGTACTGAGCCAGCCGGATTTCTTCATCAAGTTCTGTAACTGCAATTACATCGTTTACAGTATAATCTCCACTACCCTTAAATGATTTAAGAGTACGACCTCGAATAAGTGGAGAAACCATAATTTTTTCGGTGATGGACTGAGTTTCTACTACAGTTCCCAGTACCATTCCAGGATAAATTGCAGTTCCTTCTTTTATATTTTCAAGGGCATCAAAATGCCAGATTTTTTCTTCATCAATAGGCTGAGTTCTTTCACCAGGGAGCAAAAATCCACCTGACTTTTCAAACATAGCCTTTAGAGGACGCTGAATACCATCATAAATATTTCCAACAATTCCAGGACCAAGTCTGAGTGATAAAGGTCTTTCTGTACACACAACTTTTTCACCAATGTGCATACCAGTATCTTCCTCGTAAACCTGAATTGTTGCATTACCTTTATTCTGGCGGATGATTTCACCAATCAATCTGTTATCGCCAACGTCAACTACATCGTAAAGACCACATCCGTCTAAGCCTTCTGCATAAACAATTGGACCTGAGATTCTTGTAATTTTACCTTCAATCATAATTGTCCTCCGAAAAGTGCCTTAGACAAATCTGCTCTGTTTTTATCCAAAATTTGACTTACTGCCTGACTCAAAGTAAGACGGCAGCGGAAAGATTTATCTTCTGCTTCAAGAATGATTCCTTCTGGTTTTTCAAGACCATAATCATCTTCCAGAGCAATTTTTCTGAAAATAGTTTCTTTGCAGTCTAAAAGATTTTTTCCAAGTTTTTTTGAAAGAGCCTTTTTTGCAGTTTCAAGATTAAAACCATAAACATAAGCAAGAGTTTTTTTATCAGCAGTAAGACTTGAAAAATCAAAACCTTTAAGAGCAATTTCAATTCTTTTTTCTTCGCTTAAAGAAGCAAGATATTCATTGATTTTTTTTGTGATTGAACTTTGAATATAAGATACTTCAAAGCACTCTTTTTGCAGAGGAATAGAAGCCTTCTGATCTTTCTCAAAAGCATCAAGTTTATGAGAATAGAATTCTTCTTTTTCAACTTTTGCTTTTTCGATATTTTCATCAACCGAATTTAAAATTTCTGCACAGCTTAAATCAGCCCGCTTCAAAATATTTTCGGCCTTCTTTCTGGCATCTGCCTGAATTTCTTTATCTAATATATCTGTAGAACGTAATTCCTGCATTCTAAACCTCTATAAATCTTATTTTGCACAACAAAAATTATACTTCGACACCAACAGCTTCTTTAATAGCATCAGAAAGCGATTTCTTACCTTTCAAATGTCCATCAAGACCCGGGACTTCTACAATCAGAGGAAAATTTCCTGTTTTTTGCCATGCAATTTCTTCGTCTTCAATTTGACTGGCGGCATGTTCAGTTAAAATCAGAACCCTTGGAATTTCCCCAGATGGAAGATTGGAAGGACCGCCTTTGCCTGTAACTCTATGAAATGCATCAAGGACTTCTGCTCTTGTTTCTGCAATTACACCGTCAACACCAGTCAATTTGAAGGCTAGAACGATTTCTCGTTCACCAATAATAAAAAATTTCACTTTTATCCGTTGAAACTCAAATTACATGAACAAGATAAGAACTGCTACAAGCATTCCCCAAAGACAAATACCTTCGGCAAGACCAAGGAATGGAAGGGCTTTACCAGAAAGTTCAGGATTTTCACTCATAGCACCCATAGCAGCAGAACCAATTTTTCCTACAGCCATACCACCTGCAATACAAGCTAAACCAACGGCAATAGCAGCAGACAAATATTTAATTGCTCCTGTAGAAGATGCAGCAGCAGCTTCTGCTTCCTGAGCAAACAAACCAGCGCAGCTTCCTAAAACTGCCAGAATAGATAAAAATCTCTTTTTCATATACTACCTCTTATATAGTCTCTATTTTAATTTTCAAATTTAAACTGGAATGGAGTAAATTCTCTTCCTGTTTCATGGAAGAACTTACTGAAGAATTCATAATACTGAAGACGTACAACCTGAATTGCAACAATCATTCCTTCCAGAACAATAATCAGGGCGTTTCCTAAAATCAGAACAAAAATACCAGCAATTGTTGTCTGTCCACCACACAAGTTTGTAAGTGTAAGGATTGTAAAGTTCAGAACGGCATGAGAAAGAGCAAATGCTCCGACACGAACAAAACTTACTGTATTTGAAAGATAGCCTGAAATAACTTCAATGATTTCTACGATACTTGAAATAACATAAGTTCCGAAACCGTTTTCAAGCAAAGGTTTTTCATGATTTAAAGCTCTTTCAAAAGGAGCTGCAAAAGCCGCAAAGAACAAAGAAAGACCAATTATAATCCAGTCGTAAGCAGCAATTTTGTGGTGGAGTAATACAATTCTTAAAACAAGAGCAATTACATACCAGAAAAATACTGCACCGGCAAGACCATTTTTACCAAAGAAAGCCTCACCGTATTTTTTTCTCATAATATTATTAATGATATTTATTAAAAGTCCGCAGGTATTGATGATAAAACCAATTCCAACTGCAACTCCAAACACACCAAACATAGCATAAATAGATTTTGGATCTCCGTTTGGCATAAGCTTTAAGATAGGAGCATGAGGATTTCCAAAAAGGCCTGTCACCCATTCTGCAAATGGTTCAAGAAGAGTTTCTGTACCAAAGAATTCACCAGTAAGAAGTCCCATTATTGAACTTGAAATACCAATACACATGAAAACCCGGGCAAACTTTTCCCATCCGCCTAATTTAATTACTTTTAAAGCCATTAAAAGACCTATCAGGAAAAGCATAAGTCCCTGACCACAATCACCAAACATGATTCCAAACAGAAGAGTAAAGAAAAGTGCTACTAATGGTGTCGGGTCAATTGAGCCATAAACAGGAGCTCCATAAGAAAAAATTACTCTTTCAAAGCTCTTAAGAAGTTTTCCATGAGTCAGTTTTACAGGAACCTGTTCCTTTCCGGACATAACACTTGGAACTTCGTAAGGTTCATAATCGCGGATTGCAATACGACCTTCTGTAAGTTCATCAAGAGATTTCATATAATACTCAACATCTGCAGCCGTAATCCAGCCTGTAATTCTATAAACCAGTTCTGTAGATTCCAGAGTCTGTTTTACCTGACCAATCTGAACCTGAAGTGCAAATTTTTTATAAAGGCTGTTCAAAAGTTCCTTATGAGTTTCTGCAAAATTCTTTTTTTCAGTATTAAGTTCTTCCACCTTCTGTTCGGCTTCAAACTTTTTATTTTTCATTCCTTCCAGAACATCTTCAGGAATACCTTTAAAATCAGAAGGAACCTGCATTTCTACAAAGTTGTAATTTTTTAATTCAGTATCAAGGGCAAAACGTCCTTTTTTAGAAGATGCAACCAGAATGTGAGATTTATCATTTCCAAGAGGAATAACAACAGCTAAGCCTGCAAGACTGTCTTTTAAATCATCAAAATTATTTTCAGCAATTTTTCCAATCTTTAAAGAAAGGAATGATAAATGTTCAAGTTCTGAATAAGAAACCTGAAGATTTGAGAAAGCCATAGATTCATTGTAGGCTTCAGTACATTTTGTAAGTTCATCAGCAGCTTCAGAAAGATTAGACTGAAGTTCTTTGTAAGAAGCAATTAATCTGCTGGCAGCAGAACGGTCTCCTTCAACAGGAGCTGTAACATCTTCATCAGAAGTTGAAAGGTCATTTATTAAAAGTTCATCTCTGATTTTTTTAAGTTCATCAAAAAACTGAGAATCAATATCAGGGCCAATAGAATCATCATCAGCTTTTACTTCCTTATTTTTTTTAGTTTGAAAAAGGAAGTTTTTCTGTTTCCCAATAAACTCTATAACTGTCGAAATATCCTGTTTAAGAACCATTAATTCCAGGAGTCTCATTTCAGTTGTTTTAGCCATTTATACCTCCATCTGATGAAAGATTAATTGCCTTCATTGCTTCTTCAGTATTTATATTTAATCTCAAACTTTCTACTGCTGTACGAATACAAGTTAATTCATATTCTTTAATTTTAAACCAGGCTAAAATTGAACAGTCTGTCATTGGATACTGATGAAAAACACTCATAGCAACCTGATTCAATTTTGCCTTACTTACCTTTTCAATCCAGGTTGGATCTACCTTCCACACTTCGCCCGGAACATAAGGATTAAGATAATCTTTATACTGCCACTTAGACCATGCATCTGCTTCATCCAGAGGATAATCCAGAATTTTTATAGCAGGCCCGGCAACAGGATCTTCTACACGGGCAGAATCGCCCACATAAATAAGATGATTAAGAATCTCTTCTTTCTCCATCTTATAGTATATTCTAAGACGTAAAGCCCATACAATATTTTTAATTACATACTCAGCAAGAAAAAGTCTTTCCAGCCCCTGACGATTTTCTCCCGAAGTTTTCTGAATAGAATCCCAAAGGTGGTGGACAATCTGCAAATCCAGCTTATATTCAAACTTTTCCTGTTCATGAATTGAAGGAAGTTCTTTAAACCAGGCAAACTGTGTACCAGCAGTAATTTTTTCAAGATTAGGCCAGCATTCGTAATGACAGGTTGAAAAAGGTCCCAGATCTATGAGGGATGGAAGTTCTGTTTCGTGATTACACAGAGCTGCAAAAATCACCTTTAAGTTTTCTGCTTCATAAACACAAAGTTTTTCTTTTAAAATCTGTCCCGGCCGGTCATACATGTTAACAAAACCGACATAATCTGCAAAAAATTCAGAGAAGGCCTGCTTTTCAATCTGTTCGGCAAGCATTACTTCCGGCACTAAAGGAAGTTGAGTTTTAAATAAAAGAGCCCATAATTCACTAAGACTTTTCTGTTCAAAAAGTAAATGAGTACGAGAACCTATAAATGATTTTCCAAGATTTCCACTTGCCTTTGCAAAGGTAAAAGCGCCTGCTCCAGACTTATCCATAAGCCACCTGCTCAGGCAAAAAGAAGTTTGTCTAACAAATTATCAAAAGACTCTTTATCTAAAGGTTTTGATTCAATATCAGCCTTGTAGTCATCCATTTCTTTCTGGTATTTTGCTTCAATTTCAGCATGTTTTTTTTGAAAGTCACTTTCAAGACCAGAAACTAATTCGTCATATCTGGATTTATACTGGGTATTATACTTGATACGGGCATCTGAAAGTCTTTTTTCAGACTCAATCATTGCATCATTAATAAGAGCTGATGCTTTTTTTTCAACCTCTAAAAGATGATTGATAGCATCGAGTTCTGGATTATTTTCTGCCATTTAGTGCCTCCAAAAAACTAAGACTCTAAAGATTCTATAAGGTCATACACTTCCTGAGAAGTTTTTGACTGCAAAACATTTTTTACAAATTCGGGATCACTTACTAGTTGAAGAATGTCTCTTAATACTCTTATATGAGTTTCTGTCTCTTTTTCTTCGAATATGATTTCAAAAATCACATTTACGACAGGCTTTCTGGCATCCTTGGATGAATCTGACTCCCCAAGAGGTGATTCAAATTCTATTCCATTGCGACTAATTCCAATCGCAATTGCAGTTTTACCAATAGATTTAATTACTCCATGTGGTACTGCAACATAAGGGAATACTGCAGTGCTTCCTTTTTCTTCCCGCTGGATTAAAGCCTGCATAGCTTCAATCCTTTTTATATTTGAATTTTTTGCAACAATTAACTCAAGTAATTCTGCAAAACATTCTTCCTTATCTGTACTTTCCAGATTGACTTTTATATCAGCTGGAGAAATAAAAGCACTAAGCATATTCCTTAAAAATTATTCTGCGTCTTCCTGTGCAGTTTCAGTTTCTACTGCTGCTTCAGCTTCTGGTGCTGTTTCTGATTCCCACCAGTTAGATTCTGTTGTTGTTTCTGCATTTTCAGTTGCTTCTACAGTTTCTTCAGGAAGAAGATCTTTTTCGAGTTTTGGAGCTTTATTTACAAGTGCAAGTCCAAGTGTAAGTGCGAAAAACAAAACTACAAAAATAAAAGTTGTCTTAGTTAAAACACTTGCTGAGTGAGAACCAAAAGCAGCAGTTCCACGGCCGCCTAAAAGTCCACCCATTCCGTTTTCTCCATCATCCTGAATAGATACTAAAAGAATCAGCAAAAGACTAACAATTGCAAAAATAACTAAAAGAATAATACCAAGTGTACTCATGATTTTATTTTTTTCTCCACATTTTATTTACTTATAAAGTGCTATTCATAATATTAGAAAATAAGTGTTTGGTCAACGAAATAAGCAAAAAAGCCCCGGACAAAGATTTTTATCACAAGTTACTTGACCTTTTCTTTATTCAACTGTATAGTTCAATTGTTGCAATTACCTATCTGTTTAGTAGGTAATAATAAAACTCACCTTCTGTTTAATTTATGGAGTGTTGAATAAGAAAATGCCGGAAAAGAAAACCTTTGAAGTAATAAAAAAAGAAAAACCTTCGGAATTAATTCAGAAGATTGAAGAAATAACGAAGAACATAAGATTTGGTTCCGTCACAATACACGTTGAGGACGGAAAAATAATACAGGTCGATAAAAATGAAAAAATAAGATTTAAATAAAAAAGACTGACCAGAAAACTGGAGGCCTGAGCAGAGTAAATCTGTTCAGGCTTTTTTTTTAAGATTTTTACGTTGAAAAAATAATTCTTAAAACATAGGAGTAAAAAAATATGAACAAAATTAAAAGAATTACCTTAGGAGCTGTTATTCCAGTACTTGTTTTAGCACTCTGGCTTTATGCTACTAACATTCTGGAAGTATCACCTAGCATTCTTCCAAAAATTTCGAATGTTGGAAAAGCTTTTATAGATTTAATTAAAAAAGGCACTTTACAAAAAGATATATCAATCTCGCTGGTAAGAGTTATCCGCGGATACTTCTTTTCTATCGCAATCGGCTTGATTTTGGGAACTGCAATGGGAATGTTTCCTGCCATCTATCAGATTTTCCATGGTCCTATAACAACAATCCGCCAAATTCCAAATATTGCCTGGATTCCTTTAATCATCCTCTGGTTTGGAATAAAAGAACTTTCTAAAACTGTAATCATTGTAATTGCAGCCTTTTTTCCAATTATGACAAACACTCTGCACGGTATTTTAAGTACACCCCAAGGCTACATCGAACTTGCCCAGCTCTACAACCTGAGTAAATGGAAAACTTTCAGAAAAGTATATCTCCCTCATGCCCTCTCTCACATTCTGGTCGGCTTAAAACTGGGACTTGGAGTTTCCTGGATGGCACTCGTCGCTGCAGAACTCATTGCTTCATCATCTGGAATTGGATACCGATTGAGTGATGCCCGTTCATTGATGAGAAGTGACATTGTTATCGTTTGTATGATTGTAATCGGTATTGTCGGAATCATCATGGATAAAATCATTTCGAAAGTTTTCAGAGTTCTGACCCCTTGGGAAAAGAAAAAAGCTGATATCTAAAAAAAGGAGCTCAAATTATGGCAAAAATTCTTGAAATTAAAAATTTATACAAACAGTTTGATGTAGACGGAAAAAAAATTGAAGTACTGAAAAACATCAACCTTGATATTGAAGAAGGTGAATTCATAACAATTGTAGGTCATTCTGGCTGTGGTAAGTCTACTCTTTTGAAAATTATTGCAGGACTGGAAACTCAGTCGGAAGGAACTTTGCTCAGAAACGGAAAACCTGTCGACGGACCTTCACCGGAAGCAGGAATGGTTTTTCAGGAGCACAGACTTTTACCATGGCTCAAAATTAAAGACAACATTGGTTTTGGTCTGGGAGCCCTTTCAAGAGAAGAAAGAGCAGAACTGGTATCAAAATATATCCATCTTGTACATCTGGACGGTTTTGAAAATGCATACCCTTCCCAGCTTTCGGGAGGAATGAGCCAGAGAGCTGCAATTGCCCGCGGTCTTTCTACAAATCCAAACATTCTTTTGCTGGATGAACCTTTTGGTGCTCTGGATGCACTTACAAGAATTGAAATGCAGCAGGAACTTCTCCGTATCTGGCAGGAACAGAAAACCACAATGATTATGGTAACTCATGATATTGATGAAGCAATTTATCTTGGAAGGAGAATTGTAGTTATGTCTGCAAGACCTGGTGAAATTAAAGAAGTAATTGAAGTTCAGGCGGGAGACAGAACCAGAGGAAGTGCGGACTTTGCTTTCTACAAGAAAAGAATCTATGAACACTTCTTCAACGAACCACAAATTCAGGCTGTTGAATACAGCATTTAATCAAAATATAAAACAAGCATTTTTCAGGAGTAAAAAAAATGGCAAAAATTGGAAAACACATTGCAATTTATGGAAAAGGTGGAATTGGAAAATCTACCACAACATCAAACATCAGTGCGGCACTGGCGGAGGCAGGCTACAAGGTAATTCAGATTGGATGTGACCCAAAAAGTGATTCAACTAACACTTTAAGAGGAAACAACTATCTCCCTACAGTTCTGGACAGTCTCAGAGGTGGAAACAAGGTAAATCTTAGTGATATTTCTGTAAGCGGATTTAAAAACGTTCTTTGTATTGAATCAGGGGGACCAGTTCCTGGTGTTGGTTGTGCCGGCCGTGGTATTAATGCAGCAGTTTCACTTTTGCAGGAACTTCACCTGTTTGAAGAATTCAAACCAGACTATGTACTTTATGACGTTCTTGGTGATGTTGTATGTGGAGGTTTTGCCGTTCCAATCCGCGATGGAATTACAGACCGTGCTTATGTTGTATCTTCTTCAGACTTCATGGCAGTTTACGCTGCAAACAATCTTTTTAAGGCAATAAATAAATACGCTCCAACAGGAGGAGCAAAACTTGGTGGAGTAATTGCAAACTCTATCACTGCCGGTTATTCCCGCGAAATTATTAATGATTTTACAAAACGCACAGGAACAAGTGTTGCAGGCTATATTGAACGTTCAATTGTAGTACAGCAGAGCGAACTTTACGGAAAGACTGTAATTGAAGCAAATCCAAAATCACCACAGGCAGATTTATACAGAAA
>CAMPAL010000098.1 GCA_946631855.1 uncultured Treponema sp.
GTCTTACACAGCGAGAGGAGCCTTGAAACAGGCAATTCAGATTTGCAACAAACAGGGATGGAAAACGGACAGATTCCACATCGAGTGCGCACTATCGAACCTGAACATGGAACTGGAGTAAATCCAAACGAAAAAACTTCCTCAGAGCCATTGCATGGTAATGAGGAAGTTATTGAAAAAGAAACTCCTGTTTACAACATCAATGGTACAGAGTATACACATGAAACAATCGAAACTTTAATCACAGAAGATATACAGAACGTATTGAACACACTTTCTCTTGTTCCTGTAATAGAAGGTGTTCGACTTTATCAGAATCCAGAGCAGACTGGAGCAATAAATATTCTTTTACAATATAGTTCAAAAAATAATGATGTAAAATGGTCGGAAGATTCTTTATTCAATGTTCTTGCACAAGAAGAACTTTCCTTCAACGGAATGCCAGTTGATGTAAATCCAATTACACCTGAGAAATCCGGCACAATCGAGCAATATCTTGAACGCTTTGAAAGTCTTGGTATAACTAATGAAAATGAAGCTATCGCAAGGCAGTCAGAAGCTAAAGAAAATAATATCCGACAAAATTTTATTTCATTCCAATATAAAGATAATACTTATATCCCATTCCGTGCGTTTAAAGAATCAAGCGCACTTGAAACATACAATAATGAAAATGAATGGACAAAAATTTTACATAATCTTGATTGGAATAATGCAATACTTAAAAAAGAAAACGATGAAAATTATTCTGTGAACTCTTTTTACGAAGCTGCTGGTGGTAAAGAAAAATGCAAAGCTGATATTTTTTATTGCATTAACAATTCAAGTTTTGTTTTGCCAACAGATGGTGGTATTGCAAAAATAGATACAGAAAATGTAGATATAGACAGTGCTGCTTTTCAATATGATGCAGAAGTTTGGTATGCTGAACAATTTGAAAAGAACAAGCATGAAAGTATTAAACCAGAACAGAAAATAGAGTCTGAACAACTAACTTCAAAGAAAGATATCAAGGCTATCCGTGAACAGTGTCGTGAAATTTTACAAAAGCCTGATTCAGAAATTACCGAAGCAGACAAGTCTATCCTGGCACAGTACGAAGGTGCTGGCGGAATTAAAGAAGATAATCGTACTGTTTCCGGCATTTTGAACGAATTCTATACTCCTAATAATCTTGTAGAAAAAGTATGGCAGATTGTAGACGCATACGCTCCTGATGCAAAAACTGTTCTTGAGCCTTCTGCAGGTGTGGGTAAGTTTGCAAACAACAGACCTAACAACGAGTTTACAATGCACGAACTTGATGAAACTTCCGCTAGAATCAATAAGATTCTTCACCCTGAAGCAAATGTAATTCAAGGTGCATATCAGAAACAGTTCTTTGACGCAGGCGGACGTATTCACATGCCTGGACAAAAAGAACATTACGATGTAGTTATCGGAAATCCGCCTTATGGCTTGTATAATGATAAATATAAAGGACTTGGTGAGGGTAAAGAGTTCGACCGTTACGAAGAATACTTTATTTCAAAAGGCTTAGACGCTTTGAAAGATGATGGTTCAAGACTTGCTTTTGTAGTTCCATCAGGATTTTTGAATTCTTCAAAAGATAAGCAAAAAGAAATCATTGCTTCAAAAGGTCATTTGATTGACGCTTACAGGTTGCCGGAGAAAACATTCCCTACAACAGAAGTGGGTACTGATATTATCATCTTGAAAAAGTGGAAGCTTCCTGAAGGACAGATTTATCCAGATAATGCTATGTTACAAGCTGCTGCTAGTGCAATGTCAGACGGTAAGTATTTTGAAGCATATCCGGAGAAGATTCTTGGTGAAGTAAATACACGTACAAACCGTTTCGGTAAAGAAGAGAACTACGTTTCAGTTCACGAAGGACTTACTATCCAGGAAGAACTGAACAAAATAGATTCTTTCTTAAAAAATCCCAAAAATGAATGGACTGTCAAAGAACCTGAAAAATCAAGTTCGCCAAGTATTCAGCCCCAGCCTGTAGCAAACAAGGAGCAGACTGTAAGCCAGAATATTGCACAATCTACAGAAGTTGTCGAAGAAGAACTTGACGACCCTACAAAACGTCTGTATGAAGATCCAGACGGTGTTTTCAAAACAAAACATCAGCTTTCAAGAGAAGAATTTGCAAAGTTCTATACTGGTGCAAATTTCACTCAGGAAGATTACAACATTTGGGGAGCTACAGACTGGAAAGGCAACGTTGATACTTCAAAGCTTACAGAAGCAGAACTTTCTTATCTCAAAACAAGTGATAACTATGTAGAAACAAATGAAGGTGTTTACACAAATGCTATGCTTTATGCAACTGGTAATATCTATCAGAAGCTTGATGAACTGGAAGAAAATAAAGAAAACTTATCTTCTGAAAGCTACGAAAAAGCAAAAGCAATTCTAACAAATGCAATTCCAAAAGTTATACCTATCGAAAATATCAAGATAGACGCACTTTCTCCGCTTGCCCAGGAATTCAAAGTTCACCGTGAAGTTACATCATCACGCTGGTATATGGGCAGAACAGAATTACAGACTGTTGAGCTTGATATAGACCTTCGTGAAGATTTTATAAATTGGGCAACAAATTGCAGTTCGCTTGATAATTTTGATGAAAACAATCAGAGCATAAATTCAAGACGTTCTATTTACAATTATTCTTCAGCTAAGATTTCACGAGAGGATATTCCTGAAGATATTTCCTGGACAGATATTGTAAACTACATCGACCGTGTTCCTGTTCCTACTCACATTGACGAAAAGAATGACACAAAAGAAGTAAAGAACAAAAAGAATCTTATTGCCGGAAATATCAAAGACGCTCGAAAGAATACCTGTTATGAACTTTTCAATCGCTACATTCAGGAAGGACTTCCGCAGGAAGATAAAGAACGTTTACAAAGTACCTGGAATAAAATCTACAATGCTACTGTTCATGCAGACTATAAGAAACTACCGCTTTTTATAGACGGTATGTCTACATTTAAAAACAATCAACCGTTTATGCTTTATAAACAGCAGGTAGAAGGTGTATCACGTTTGCTTTCAAAAGGTAACGGTTTGCTCGCTTATGAAGTCGGTGTAGGTAAAACTGCTGCAGGTATTGTAACTACAATGGGACAGTTACAGACAGGAAGATGTAAGCGACCTGTTATAATTGTTCCAAATCAGGTATATAAAAAATGGGTTAATGATTTTAGGGAATTGTTTCCGGATGTAAAAATTAACGACTTATATAATCTTTCTGAAAAATACATTGATAAATATTTTGACGAAAGAACTCATTCTCTTTTAGTTGAGCCTGGTTCTGTTACTGTAATTACTGATTCAGCTTTACAGAAAATTACTTTCAGCGATGAGGTTTGTTCAAACGAGCTTGCAGAAGATTTCAGTTATTTACTTGGTGTAAGTGACGCTTTGCATAGTGGTGATGATAAAGAAAAAGCTAAAGCATATCAGAAGATTCAGAATGAAATCGGTAAAGCTTCACGTATACAGGTCAAGAAACTTCCTGAAGGTAGAGAGCAGGAAATTCAGCAGTCTTACATTTTCTTTGATAAATGTGGATTTGATAATGTTGTAATTGATGAAGCTCACAGATATAAGAATCTGTTTACAATTCCTCGCCCTAAACGTGGTGATAAAGGCGCACGTGAATTTGAAGGACTTGGAACAGGAAAGCCTTCTATCAGAGCTGAAAAAGTATTCGGAATTACAACGCTCATTCAGCGCAGAAACGAAGATAGAAACGTATTCCTTTTGACCGCTACACCGTTTACAAACAATCCTCTTGAAGTTTATTCAATGCTTTCTTTCATGGGAAGAAAGGAACTTATAAACCGTCACATCTACGATGTAAGAGATTTCTGTACAGAGTTTGCGCAGACTAAATTTGAATATGCAGTAAAACCGAGTGGTGAAATTGAACCTAAGCAGGTAATGAAAAACTTCAGAGGACAGAAGAAGCTCAAGAATCTTGTATTTGAATACATAGACGCAGTAAGTGCAAAAGAAGCAGGTATTGAACGACCGGAAGGCGAGCGACACCCAATCTATCTTGAACTTAGTCCTTTACAGCAGAGAATCATTAGACTGGAACAGGACGCTATTGCCGCCGCTGATAATCCTTATGTAACTCTTAAAGCAATGACTACAATGCGCACCTGTACGCTTTCTCCGGCTCTCTTAGACCCTGATGATTTTGCAAGTGTAGAAGATATTGTAATTCCACCAAAAAGTCAGATTGTCGAAAGTTCTCCAAAGCTTTCTTGGGTATGTAATACAGTTGCAGATCTTTACAAGCAGAAGCCTGAATGTGGACAGTTTATCTATATGCCACAAGGAAAAGACTATTTTGATGAAGTAAAGAGTTACCTTATTAAACAGGGAATCCCTGACGATGCTATTGATTATATTCATTCAACACACAATGGCAGTGCAGAAGATAAGGATAAAATTTCAGCACGTTTCAACAACAAGGAAGATAAATTAAAAATCCTTATCGGCACGGCCACAGTTGCGGAAGGTATAGACCTTAACGGTAACTCTATTGTTGAATACAATACAATGCTTGGCTGGAATCCTACGGAATCAATTCAGGTAGAAGGTCGTATCTGGCGACAGGGTAACGAGCAGGGCAAAGTTCATATCATGTATCCGCTTATGGAAAACTCAATAGACGCTCTTATCTATCAGAAGCATGATGAAAAGTCTAGCCGTATTAACTCTGTTCTTTCAAAAACTGATGATGGAAAAGACGCTATTGATACAGATGAAATAAATCCGGAAACTATCAAGTTCGAGCTTATTACAGACCCTGAAAAGAAAATCAAAATGATTATTGATGAAAAGACTGCCGAAAAACGCAAGGAAATCAAAGTCATTGAAAATCGTCTTGAAACTATTCAGGAGCTTGAAGAAGATAGACAGAACTGTAAGACCCTGTACGATACCAATGTAGCAGAAAAAGAAAAATATAAATCTCTCTTGAAAACTGCACGAGAAGAATTGAAAGCTGATCCAAACAACTGGCAGAAAAAAGCAAGAGTTACAAGCAACGAAAGGGCAGTGGATACCTGCAATAAAGAAATTGCAAAGTCAAGAAACCGCTTTAATACAATCAGCTATAATTTCAATAAGTTTGATATTCACGAGCCTGAGCGTGAAGTACCTATTAAGCTTCAGGAGCTTGCAACAAAGAAAGCAGAACTTGAAGCTGATATTTCTGATATTGTAAACAGTAAGGACAGACTTATTGCAGATGAACAGAAAAAGCTTCTTGAAAAAAAGATTCTCTCAAAGCCAGTTGAAGAACTTCGCAGAGAATGGGTAGAGTATGTAAACAAAAATACCTGGTACAAGAAGCAGAATGATAAATCAAAAGACAGAAATGAAACTGTTCAAGAGCCGCTTGAAGCCGTGAAAGATTTCAAAGTTCCAGATGTTATGATTAAGAATCTTGATAAGGCTATGGCAGAAATGGACTTCAAAGTTTTACATAATTATCTCAATTGGGGAGATAGAGATATTATTAATGATTGTCATGAAAATGACAAAGCTATTAAACTTCTTCGTGAGCGTTATGAAAAAACAAAGGGTGAAAAACTTCCAGAACAGTTTAAAAAAACTACGGATTATCTTGTTTTACATTGTGATAAAAGAACTCTTCCTCCAGAATGCAGATTTACTTCTGCAGAAGAAGCTGTTGCTCATGCAGTAAAAAATTGGGATGGTATAGCCTATCAGCGAAGTGATGGTAATGTAGAATATATTACAAGAGATAATTTTAAGAAAAATCGAGATGTATCTTCTCTTGCAAAAGATTTACAGAAACACGAAGGCCAAAGCTATCTTGGATACGGTGGTGATACGTTTGGTTATCAGTGTAATCCAAAAAATGTAAAATTCGAAACATTTATAAATTATGAACGAATAGAATTTAATGTGCCATGGTCTGAAATTGCAAAAATTAAGGCAAAACAATGGAATAAAGAGTATCCGTTAGAATTTACAATAAAAGATGATTTCAAGAATGAAGAAAAAATAAAGTCTGTTGAAATGGTACAGCAGGATTTATTTGATTTCGATGAGATTAAAGTTCAGGTAAAATCTCGTGATTTTAGAAATAAAAAAGACTTTGATGCAGGTTGGGTTCTTCATCAAAACGCATTGCTAAAATATCGAGGTCTTCCACCATTTATTAAAAAATCTGATAATGAATGGATAATTAGATGTAAAGGTGAAGATTTTGCAGTAAAACAGGAAGGAATTTCTTCTAATGAGATTGTAGATATAAGTCTTACAAAGGAACAGCTTCAACAAATTGTACAAACACATCTTTTTACCCAGCAGCAGGAAATAAATCATAAAAAATATGATAACCATGAATTTAAAGGAAAAGTAAATTGTCCAAAACCTCTTTTGACAGATTTCCAAACTGATTTATTAAAGGAGAATGGAATTTCAGAAAATGATATGAAAAGAGTAAATAAAGAACAATTTTATGAACTTTTATGTAATGGAGAAAAACCTGTTTTACATCGTAAAGCAAAAGAAAATCATAAAATTGAAAATACCCAACAGATTATCATTAATGATAATGATACAGATTTTGATTATGATTACTGAAAATATAAAAAAGTAATTTCATAAATAGAACACACGGGCGCAGATCTTCGCTCGTGTGTGTTTTTTTATTAATCAAACAATTTGTTGGAAGCTTCTTTTGTTCTTTCTATCAAATCCTGTAAATCTGATAAAGTAGGGCGAGTATAATACTCTGTCATTGTTAAAGAAGTATGTCCAACTAATTCTCTTACATCATCAATAGAGCTTTCTCTTCTCATTCTTGTAACGTAAGTAAAGCGTAAAGAATGAGGAACTAGTTTTCGAGAACCTGTTGGATTTAAATTTAGTAGTTTGATTTTTTTCATAAATTCTTTATACAAATGGTCTTGTGTGATGGGTTGATTGTTATTATTTGAAAAAAGAAAATCATTCATATCCAATTTATTTTTTGCAATATATTGAGCAACTTTAATGTATGCTTCATCTGGGATTGGGACAACTCGATGTTTTTTATTATTTTCATTTCCACACTTGTTGTAATCAGTTCTATATCCATTACTTTTGCAAAAGCCTGTTACCTCCAGATATTGTGATTTCAGATTAATTTGATTTACTTTCAAGGCCCTGGCTTCTCCTAAACGAAGTCCACAATTTGCAATAAGATAAAATAATAAGTAATCCTGGTAATTATCCCAAATTTCAACTTGAAATAATTTATTTAATTCATCTTTTTTGAATACATCACATTTTTTGCTATTCCTTATAAATTTCTGAAATAGTGGCGGTTGAATTTGATATTCACAAGACCAAGCTGTTTCTTTAAAAATTTTTACAAAAGTCTCTAGATAGAAATTTTTCCAGCTCCCTGAATAATCCTGGCAATCTTCTAAAAGGTATTTTTCTATTTCATAAACTTTTATATCTTTTATAGATTTATTTCCCCATTTTTTTATTATCAGCTCTATACAATGTCTTCTTTGAAGTCTTGTTTTCTCTGAAATTTTATAACCAAAACTGTTCAAGTGTTTCATATGTTCACTTTCTGGAAGGTACATATCTTTTGCAATATTTTTAATTAAATATTGATCATCAAACTTTAATTTTTGAACAAATAGTTTTGCCTCATGTAAACTTTTGCAGTTTTTACAAACTCTTTTGTGTTTTTTATGGTTTGAATCCTCAAAAACATAAAACCATTTACTTACAATTTCGCCTTTTTTGTAAACTTTTTCTTCTTTGATTTCCATAATCAAATCTCCTAACTTTTATAATATAATTCATAAAAAGAATGAATTATTGTTGCTAAACTTTTGATTATAGATGGAGGAAGTTTTATTAATTCTTTATATATTGGTAAAGTGGATTTCATATAAATATCTTCCGGATTTCCGGTAAGAAGGTATTCCATTGTAACATTCAATTCTTTTGCAATTTTGTAACCTATATCCATTTTTGGCAGACATTCACGATGATCTACATAACATAATAATGTTGAATAAGATACGCCAATTCTTTCGGATAATTGTTTTAATTGAATATCCTGATAATTCAATTCATTTTTTAAATTATTCTTAAAACTCATGCAGCCAATATATCATTAATAAATTATTTGTTGATTGACAAAAAGGATTTTTTATCTTAGAGTGTTAAATAACGACAAAAAGTCCTTGTTTTGAAAAAATATTTTCCAAATTTACAAAGGACTTTTATTCAAGAGAATTGTCTATTTCTTTATTATATAAGAAATTATATGGGCAGTGAGAGGATCGAACTCCCGACATTCTGGGTGTAAACCAGACGCTCGTACCAGCTGAGCTAACTGCCCTTAAGTTGATGTTTATTTATATCATTTTGAAAAAATAATGTCAATATGTTTGGGTTGGATATAAACTTAATTTTTGAAATATTTATTAAATATATATTTACAACAAAGATAATATTTCTTGAATTAAAGAATCGCTTAATCGAATTTTACTTTGTTTTAATGTATCAATATAACTTATAATTTCTTGTTTTGTTATTCTTTTTTCTGAATAAGCCTGTATGAGAATACCAATTGTTCCCGTAATGGGTATGCCTAATTGTTGTGCAACTTTTCTTCCTTTTTTTTCATCAATTATTAATACTGTTGAACTTAATTCCTCTGCAAGAATAATTGCTTCACTTTCACCATCGTCAAGGCCACTAATTGCTTGTAATAATTTAAGAGATTTTTGATTTTGTATAGAAAGAGTCTTTAAAAATGAACATTTTTTTACAATTTCAGCCTCGTTAGAAAAAAGGATATTTGTTGTAAGTTCTTTATAAACTGCATCTGGTATAAAAACTTCTTGAAATAATTGTTCAAGTAAATCAATACGATTGATTTTTATAAGAGAAATTATTGGGGTTGTATCAGAAACTATAATCATATAGCCGATTTCCTAAGAGTTTTTAAAACTGCTATATCATTTTCAAGTTCTTCTTTTGTCTGATCTATATATGCAATTCCTAAAGTACTATATATAGCTATTAAATCTAACTTGTGTATTCCAAGGATTTGAGCAGCTTTTCCATATGAAATAGTTTCATTTTGAATATATGGAAATAGAATCATTGCATTTCG
>CAMPAL010000099.1 GCA_946631855.1 uncultured Treponema sp.
ATTCAGAAACTTCTTGATAGAATTTCAGAACTTGAAAAAGACAGTGCTTCTGTAAATCGTGAAGAACTTTTGAAACTCAATCAGGAACTTGATGAAATTCTTTCTGCTTTAAGGGAATAGATTAAAAATGGCAAAAGATGCACTTACTCTTGCTCAGCAGGATATGCGCAGACGTCATTTTGCAACAGCAATAAAACGCCTGGAAGTACGAGCTGACATTTATCACGGAAATTTTGAATATTATCTTACTTTGGGAATTGCCTGTCTTTATGTTGGTGATGTAGGTGCAGCATCTTCTTATTTTCAGATGGCTCGTCGTATAAAACTGACTGATACCAGACTTTTACTGGGGCAGGCTGCAATTTTTCTCAGGAGGGGAGATACAGCTCGTGCCCTTCAGTATTATCTTGAAATAAAAGATCTTGATCCTTTGAATAAAACTGCAGAACAGGCAATTGAATTTATAAGGGTTCATGGAAATTATGATACAATCTGCCGCTGGGTAGATACTGGAAGAATAGAACAGTTTTACCCTCCGATTGGTGTAAATCCTGATAAAATCATGGCTCTTGTTTTACCTGTGCTTGCTTGTCTTGTGGGCGTTGTTGTTGCAGTCACTATTTTCCCAAGAAGTCATCAGTATACAGATTCTCGTGCTGACCTTTCAAAGCTGGAACTTACAGCGGAGGAAAAATCTGAAGCTAAAGAACAGAATCTTTCAACTCAGTCATATAAATTTGTCTATACAAATAAAGAAATTACTAAAAAATATAATGATGCAATTCAGTATTTTAGAAATCACAGGGATAATGCTGCTCAAATAGAGATTAATTATCTGTTAAATTCGAATGCATCTTTATCAATAAAACAGAAAGCAAGAACATTAATGGGGTATTTAGAAATCCCTGATTTTGATTCTGTACGAGATGTTCCATCTTATTCTGATGTTTTAAATAATTATGTCCCATATCTGGATTGTTGGGTAGACTGGGGTGGAAAAGTTTCAAATGTTAATGTTTATGAAAATGGTTCATATTCCTGCGACCTTCTTGTCGGTGATGATTCCCTTGCTCATTATGAAGGCAGCGTAAATGTAAAATTTGATTCTGAACCAGTTATTGATGCTAGTCAATTTGTTCGTATTCTTGGTAAAATAGTTCTGGAAGATGGTAGCGTCTGTTTAAAAGGTCGTGCCGTTTATCAGAAAATATACAAATAACCAGAAAATCCTAAAAAAATTTAAATTTTTTTAGAAATTTTGGTAAAAATCGTAAAAGTAAGGCCATATTATAAGCGGGAGGAAGGTGGCTTATATGTCTAGTATGAATTCTCCGATGGATACTTCGGAAAAAATGAAAGCTCTTGAAGCTGCTCGTCTTCAAATTGAAAAAACATTTGGACAGGGCGCAATTATGAAACTTGGAGATAAGGTAGATGCTGCTGGAATCGATGTGATTCCTTCTGGTTCTATTTTATTGGATGAGGCACTTGGAATTGGTGGTTATCCACGTGGTAGAGTTATTGAAATGTATGGTCCTGAAAGTTCAGGAAAAACAACTTTAGCTTTACATGCGATTGCTGAGGCTCAGAAATTAGGTGGTGTTGCTGCTTTTGTTGATGCAGAACATGCTCTTGATCCTGTTTATGCTAAGAATCTTGGTGTAAATATTGATGAATTATGGGTTTCGCAGCCAGACACTGGAGAACAGGCTCTGGAGATTACAGAAAATCTTGTAAGAAGTGGTGCTGTTGATATTATTGTTGTTGACTCAGTTGCTGCTTTGACTCCTGAAAAAGAAATTGAAGGAGAGATGGGTGATGCTGTAATGGGTATGCAGGCTCGTCTGATGAGTCAGGCTTTGAGAAAATTGACTGCAATTATTGGTAAGTCAAACTGTATAGTAATTTTCATTAACCAGATTCGTATGAAAATTGGTGTTATGTTTGGAAATCCTGAAACTACTACAGGTGGACAGGCGTTGAAGTTTTTTTCTTCTGTTCGTTTGGAAATTCGAAGAGTTGAAACAATTGATGGTAAAGGGGACGAAGATGCTGTTGGAAACCGTGTAAGAGTAAAGATTGTAAAAAACAAGGTTGCACCTCCATTTAGAAAGTGTGAACTTGATATTTACTTTGGAAAAGGAATTTCTGCATCTGCCAGTTTGCTTGATTCTGCTGTAAAACATGAAATTATTGATAAACGTGGTGCCTGGTATACAATGGGTGAAGAAAAAATCGGACAGGGTAAAGAAAATGCTGTAGCTTTTATCGAACAGAATAAAGAACTTGCAGCAGAAATCGAAGCTAAGATTCGTGCTCTTGTATTCCCGGGACAGGTTTTAAAAGATAAAGACGGAACTCCAGTAAAGGAAAAAAAGTCTGCTAAAAAAGCTGAAAAAACTGATTCTGAAGAAAGTGCAAACTAAATAATGAAACGAGTATTATTAGGATTAGGTTCAAATAAGACATATGAAGGTCATTCTTCATTAGAGCTCCTTTCTTTTGCGAGAAAGGAGCTCGCTTTGTTAATGTCTGACTGTATTTTTTCTTCGGTGTATAAAACAAAGGCTATGTATGTTGAAAATCAGGATGATTTTTACAATATGGCAGCTATTGGTTATGTGAAGGAAGAAACAGATCCTTTTGAATTTTTAAAAGCTATAAATAAAATTGAAGAAAAATATGGACGCAATCGTGATAAGGAAATACGTTTTGGTCCAAGATCTTTAGATATTGATATTGAATTATTTGGTGAACTTAAAATTAATGATCCTATTTTACAGATTCCACATATAAGAATGGAAGAAAGGGCCTTTGTTTTAGTTCCTGCCCTTGAGATTTTAAAAGATCCTGCCGATGATTTAATAAGGAAAAAGTATTGTAGCTGTTTATCCAAACTTAAGAGTGAAGGAAAGGCTGATGATATTGAAAAACTTCCTTATTCATTGAAGGCGGTAGAAAATGGAACAGATTGAAACTACAGATTCAACAAAAACTGCTGTAAAGCACAAGTATAGAGCAGGTGAATTTGAAGGTCCTTTAGATTTACTTTGGACTTTAATCCGTGAAAGTAAAGTAAATATTTACGATATTCCAATCGCTCAAATTACAGAACAATATCTAGAATATCTTGATTATGCGGTACAGACTGATTTAGGTGATTTGTCTGAATTTTATAGTTGGGCTGCAAAATTAATTTATATTAAGAGCCGAATGCTTCTGCCAGTTGAAGTTGCTTACGATGATGAAGATGAAGAAGATCCTCGTCAGGAACTGGTTGATAAACTTATTGAATATCAGAAGTTTAAAACATTATCATCCCTAATGGAAGAAAAAGAGGATGATTCTGAATGGAATTTTGAGAGAAAGAAGATTCAGAGAGTTCTTCCGTTTGATGAAGCAGACCAGCAGTGGGAAGAGGTAGATACCTGGGAACTTTTGCAGAAAATGCAGGAAGTTTTCAAATCGATTATGCATCAATATTCAAATGAAAAAATTTTGAATATGTATGAAGAAATTTCTGTAAATGAAAAAATCACTCTTATGAATGAATTGCTGGAAAATAAGAAGGAATGTCTTTTTACAGATCTTTTGACTCGTCCAGGAAATGAAATGGATGTTATTTGTGCATTTATGGCAATTCTGGAGGCTGTAAAATTTAAAATGATTACTATCTTTCAAAATAAACTTTTTGGTGATATAAAAATATGTGCCAGAGAAGATGAAGCAGGATATGTTCCAACGGAAGAAGATCTGACTTCAAATTAAAGTTGAATTATTTATATGGGATTTAAGATATGGAATTTAACAAAGAGACCGCACTGGTCGAGACAATTTTATTTTTAGAAAGCGAACCACTTACAACTAAAGTTCTTTCAAACAAGGCTCAACTTTCCGAAGAAGTTGTAGAAAAATGTCTTGATAAGTTGAAGGATAAGTATTCTTCAGAAGATTCTGGAATAGAACTTGCAATGATTACTGGTGGATGGTGTCTTTGTCCTAAAAAGGAATACTGGGATGTTTTAAAAGAATTTTATGGTTCAAAAAGAGAAGGACGTCTTTCAAAATCGGCAATGGAAACTCTTGCAATTATTGCATATTCTCAACCAATCACCCGTGCAGAAATAGAACAGATTCGAGGTGTTGGAGTTGATAATATGATCAGACTTCTTTTGGATAGAAATCTTATTAAAGAGGTTGGTAAAAAAGAAGCTCCGGGACGTCCAACTTTGTTTGGTACAACAAAAGAGTTCCTTAAATTGTTCAGATTAAATTCAATTTCTGAACTTCCTAAACTTGATGAAGATGAACAGGAGAGATTCGAACTTGCCCGCTAATCATAATCAATCACAAAATACAGAAAAAGAAGAAATCAGACTTCAGGCTTTTCTGGCCCACTGTGGGGTAGCCAGTCGACGTGCTTCAGAACAGATTATTCTGAACGGACGAGTTTGTGTTAATGGAAATCTTGTAACTGAATTAGGAACAAAGGTTAGTGATAAAGATCTTGTAACTGTTGATGGAAAATGTGTTCACCTGGAAGAAAGAAAGTGCTATGTTTTGCTGAATAAACCTGCCGGCTTTGTATGTTCTGCTAGTGATGAAAAAGGACGTCAGGTTGCGGTAGATTTACTTCGGGATAGTTATAAAGAAAGATTGTATAATGTCGGTCGTCTTGATATGTATTCAAAAGGGATGATTTTATTCACCAACGACGGGGACTTTGCTGCAAAATTATCACATCCTTCAAGTCAAATTGAAAAAGAATATATAGTAGAAACAAGTCAGGATGTAAGTGAAGAAACTGCAAAACTCTTTGAAAAAGGTGTAAGAGTTGATAATGTTTTTTATAAATGCCTTCACTGTCAGGTGTTAAAACCCAGAAAAATCAGAATTGTTTTGATTGAAGGAAAGAACAGAGAAATTCGAAAGATGCTGGAAAGTCAGAATATTGGTACCCGTTCACTTGTGAGAGTACGAATTGGAAATATTAATCTTGATGATTTGAAACCCGGCGAATTTAGAAATCTTACTGAAGCTGAAGTAAAAGGTTTGATTAATCTTACAAACAGGAGAAATTAATGATAATTGCTATAGATGGACCTGCAGGCACTGGAAAAAGTACAATTGCAAAAATTATTTCTGAAAAATTAAATATTACCTTTTTAAATAGTGGTGGATTTTACAGAGCTTTTACAATTGCTATTTTAGATGCCGGAATAGATTATTCAAATGAAACTGAAACTTTAGAGTTTTGTAAAAAGCAGTCACTGGAATACACAAAAGAAAGTCATTTTATTTTGAATGGAAAGGATATTACAAATAATCTGCATGATGATAGAGTTGCAAAAAATGTTGCTCAGGTGAGTGCAATTGTTTCTTTGAGACATTATGTAAATGACTTGATGAGAAAGATTACAAAATCATTGAGCATTGTGTGTGAAGGTCGGGATATGACAACTGTTGTTTTTCCTGATGCTGAATACAAATTTTATCTTGATGCAAGTGCTGATGTCAGGGCAAAAAGACGTTTTGATCAGGGTGTCAGCAATATGACTTTGGAAGAAATCAAACAATCAATTATTGAGCGCGATAATATTGATAAAAATAAGAAGGAAGGAGCTTTAAAGATTGCTTCAGATGCTTTTTATATCGATACCTCGAACTTGACGATAGATAATGTTTGTGAGATAATATTTAAACAAATTTCATAAATTAAAGGTTTTACAATGGAAGAAATGGAAGTGGAAAAGGAAGTTGCCCAGAACTCCAAGGGAGACTTTCAGGCACAATTAGAGGAATCTCTGAAAGAATTCAATGCACCTCAGGCAGGTCAGTTAGTAGAAGGAACAGTAGTTCAGATTACAAATGATTATGTTTATGTAGACATTGGAGACAAATCAGAAGGTTTAATCCCTGTAGAGGAGTTCGCAGATAATCTGCCGAAAGAAGGGGATAAGGTTCAGGCTTTATTGTCAGGACATAACTCAAATGGTCCTGTTTTGTCAAAAAAGAAGGCTGATTCAAAACGTTATTTGAAAGAAATTCAGGCAGCATGGAAAGATAAGACTCCTGTTGACGGTACAATTTCTAAAGTAGTTAAGAGCGGATACGAAGTAAATCTTGGTATTGACCGTGCAGCTTTCTTGCCAATTAGTCAGGCTGATTCAGAAAAAATTGAAAAGCCAGAATCATTACTTGGTTTGAAATCAAAGTTCTATATTGAACGTCTTTATTCAGATAATAAATTAAATCCTGTAGTTAATCGCCGTAAGTATCTTGAAGAACAGATTGACACAAAACGTGACGCTTTCTTCGCTAATACACAGATTGGTGATACTGTAAAGGGTACAGTAAAGAGTTTTACAAGTTTCGGTGCATTCATTGATTTGGGTGGTTTTGATGGACTTCTTCATATTAATGATATGAGCTGGGGACATGTTGCTCGTCCAAAGGATTTTGTTAAGAAAGGTCAGGAAATTGAACTTAAAGTAATTCGTCTTGATCCAGCAGAAAAGAGAATTAATCTTTCTTTGAAACACTTTACTGAAGATCCTTGGATTCATTTCGAAGAAAAATATCATTTAAATGATATCGTAAAAGGTAAAGTTACAAAACTTACTGAATTTGGTGCTTTTGTTGAACTTGAAGAAGGAATTGAAGGTCTTGTACACATCAGTGAATTCTCTTGGACAAAGAAAGTAAATAAACCTAGTGACATGGTTTCTGTTGGACAGGAAGTTGAAGCAATGATTCTTGGATATGATATTCAGGAAGGACGTGTTTCTCTTGGTTTCAAACAGGCTACTGAAAATCCATGGGAAAAGATTTCTGAAAAATATCCAGTAGGTACAAAAGTAAAGGGTAAAGTTGTAAAAATTACAAATGTAGGTGCTTTTGTTTCTCTTGAAGAAGGAATTGATGGATTCCTCCATGCAGATGATATTTCCTGGACAAAGAAAGTAAAACATCCTGGCAGTGAATTGGCTGTAGATCAGGAAGTTGAAGTTGTTGTAACTGAATGTGATCCAGAAGCTCACAGAATTAAGGTTGGAATTAAACAGCTTACAGATAATCCTTGGAAAGCATTTGCTGAAGAATACAAACCAGGTTCTACATTAGAAGGTGAAATTACTTCTATTACAGATTTTGGTGTATTTGTAAAAGCTCCAAATGGAATTGAAGGTCTTGTAAACAAAGCTAATCTTAGCGAAGAAAAAGACGTTCCATATGAAGAAGCTGTAACAAAATACAAGGTAGGCGACAAAGTTAATGTCTATGTAGTTGATGTAAAAGTTGAAAAGGAACAGGTTGCATTCTCTGTACGCGAATATAAGAGAAAACAGCAGCGTGATGAAATTTCTCAGTACATGTCAACTTCAAACGATAATGATGATGGAGCATATACTCTTGGTGATATGATTAAATCACAGAAGAACGACTAAAATGAAAGAAGTAGCTTGTTAAATCAGGCTACTTTTTTTAGGTTTTAACGCATTGTAGGTTTGGAAGAACAGACAATGCGTTTGCTTTTAAAACAGAATGAATAAAAATATAGTACCTTTTGTTGGGGAAAGTCCTTTTGCAAAAGAAATTAAAGCTTTAATTCAGACTCTTTCAACTAATAATTCTTCTGTATTATTGATTGGCGAAAGGGGAACTGGAAAGCGTTTAATAGCACAGCATATTCACTATTCAATTGCTAAAAGTTTTGGGTATTTTTTTGAAGTTAATTGTAAATCCTTTAATCAAAATCAGATACTTGAAGCATTTGAAATTGTCAATAAACTGATAGCATACGATCAAAGAATAACCTTATTTGTTTGTTTTGTTGATGAATTGCCTGTTGTTTTGCAGGGTACTTTTTTACAGCTTATAAAAAATGCTGCTTCAAAAGGATTAAATCTAAAAATTATTTCAACTGTTGAATCGTCTTTAGAAGAAAAAGTAAATGAAGGTAAGTTTTTATCTGACTTATATTATCGTTTGAATGCTATCGTGCTGAATATTTTACCATTGCGACAGCGTAAAGAAGATATTATTCCTATGGCAGAAGCTTATCTTAATTCTTTTAGCAAGAAATCTGGTTATAAGTTTACATCTTTTTCTGATTCGGCGAAGGAAGCAATGCTTAAGCACTTTTGGACAGGTAATGCAGATGAATTAATTAATTCTGTTCAGAGAGCTTTTATTGTAGGTCAGGTTCCTCTGATTCTTGCACAGGATCTGGGACTTGAGTCTGATGATTGTGTAGAAAGTAGTTCTGCTATTGAAACAAATCTTGAAGATAAGAGCTTGAAAACAGCTGTTGATTTATTCAAAAAAGAATATGTCACTAAAATTCTTGAGGAAAATGGCTGGAATCAAACAAAGACGGCAAGTGTACTTGGAATCCAAAGGACTTATGTGATAAGATTAATGAACGAATTAAATATTCGTAAAAAATAGAATTGAAAACTTATTAAATAAATATATTTGAGGTAAATAAGATGGCAAATAATGATGAAAAACAGACATCCAGTTCAAAAGTAAATGGTTTTCTTGAAAAAAATCGCATTGCTTTTATTTCTATTCTGGTTGCTGTAATTGTATGTCTGGCTGGATATATTGTATTTTCAGCTGTAAGCAATAGTACTAAAGAAAAGAATCTTGGAACAATTGAAGAAATAACTTATACATTAACAGAAGGTTCTTCTGATCTTGAAGAAGGTGAACTTAATGCAAGGCGTATTGATGCACTTGATAAACTTCAGGCTTTTGTAAAAAAAGGTGGAATTACTGGTGCTCGTGCAAATTATCTTTGTGCTGAACTTTCTTATCAGATGAAAAAGTATGAAGATGCTGTAACTTACTATAAAGCAACTGCAAATAAGGCAAAAAAGACTTATCTTGAACCAATTGCTAATTATAATCTTGGTGTATGTTACGAACAGTTAAACAAAATTGATGATGCAGTTAAATTTTATAAACTTGCTGCTGATTCAAAGGATTTTACACTTGTTCCACATGCAAAATTCTCATACGCTCGTGCAGTAGAAGCATCTGGAAATAAAGCAGAAGCAATTACTGCTTATACAGAAC
>CAMPAL010000100.1 GCA_946631855.1 uncultured Treponema sp.
TTGGCCAGGAAGTTCTGCAGTTAGAAATTGCAAGAATCAAAAGACTTTATAGAAATATTGGAAGAGGTTTATCATGAAAAATACAAAAACACTTTTCAGATTTTTTACACTTTTTGAATATGAGGAAGAAGAAGCTTTTCTTGAAAATCAGCATAAAAATGGCTGGAAGGTTACTGGCTATAAACTCCCTGGTTTTTTTACAAATTTGAAAAATGTCAGCCAGAAGATGTAACTTACAGAATTGATTTTACAAATGAAAACGGAGCAAAGAATCCTGAATACCGTCAGATGTTTGCAGACAATGGCTGGGACTTCCTCTGGTCTGTAAACGGTTTTTCAATCTTCAGAAAAGTTGGTGCATCAGACAGTAAGAACAATAACGAAATCTTTACAGACAATGCATCAAAACTTCAGATGCTTCAGAAAATACATCAGCGCAGACTGCTGCCACTTATGGCAATTTTTCTTTGTGCTGTTCTTCCAAACTTTGTAACAAGAATTAGCGGGGAATTTGGTAATACAATCGGAGACAGTATATTTACAGTTTTCTTTGGATTAATGTTTATTTTTTATTTTTATGTTTTTATTAAAAGCTTTGTAAAAATAAAAAAACTTAAAGAAAAACTACAATAATATTTTGAATAAACTACCCTTTCAGCCCGCCAGTACTTACACCATTTACAATGTACTTTCTTGTGAAAATAAAAAGGATAATCATTGGCAGAACAACTATGGTTGAGGCGGCCATTAAGTATTCAGAAAAACTTGCGGCTTCGGTTGTAAAAACCTGAAGTCCATAAGGCAAAGTTCTGGATCTTGCATCAGAAGTTACGTAAAGAGGCCACATAAAAGAGTTCCAGGAAGAAAGGGCATTCAAAAGAATGATTGTAAAAATCGAAGGTTTTGCAATTGGAACCATTATTCGCCAGAGATAAATCCAGTTGCTGGCTCCATCAATTCTTGCAGAATAATAAAGACTGTCTGAAATTGTGTCAAAAAAGTTTTTCAAAATATATGTATAAAAAATGCTTGATACAAAAGGCATTACAAGAGCAGGAATTGTGTTGTAAAGCTTGAGTTTTACTATTGTTGTATAGTTAGTAATAATCAGCATTTCAAAAGGAATCATCATAAGGCTTAGAAGGATTGAAAAAATCACACTGCGGCCGGGAAACTTCATTTTTGAAAAGGCAAAGGCTCCGAGTATTGTTGTGGTAGTGGTCGTTAAAACCGAAAGAATCATAACAATCACTGAGTTTATAAAATATTTTCCAAAAGGAGCCATTGAAAAGGCCTGTTTATAATTTACAAAAGAAAATGATTTTGGCAGGAATTTTGGAGGAAACATAATTGCTTCTGCATGTGTTTTGAAAGAGGTCAAAATCATCCAGACAAAAGGGAAAAGCATGAGAAGTGAACCCAAAATCAAAAAAAGATAAACTGGTATTTTACTGAGTATTTCACGATATGAAAGTTCTGTCTTCTTTTTCATTTAAGCCCTTTCCTACTCATTCGTTTTTTAATATAGAGTTCAATCATGGTTACAATAAAAATACAGATAAAAAGAATTACTGCAGCGGCGGCGGCATATCCATATTTTCGTTTTTCCATCATTGCATAGCGGATGTAATAAACAACGGTGTATAAATTGTAGTAAGGCCCTGGTTTTCCATAAAAAAGAGGATAAAGTTCACTAAAGACCTTAAAACAGCTGATTGTGTTTACAATGCAGACCAGAAAAATTGTTGGTGATAAAAGAGGAACTGTTATGCGGAAGAAGATTCTCGCAGGCTTAGCACCATCAACACGGGCCACTGTGTAATAAAGCTCATTTATATTTTGCATTCCAGAAAGCAAAATGATGATGGTGAAAGGAAGAATATTCCAGGTCCCAAATATGATTAAGGCAAGAAGCGACCATTTTGAATCAGTCACCCAGCCGATTTTTTCTACTCCAAATTTAGAAAGTACCCAGTTAATAATACCATACTGCTGGTTATACATAAGACGCCAGATAAGTCCAACTGCAGTTACAGACGTTACCATTGGCAAGAAAAATGCAGTCTGAAAAAATGCTGCTCCCTTTACTTTTTTGTTTAAAAGATTTGCAAAGAAAAGTGCTATTGCTGTGCTTAAAGGAACTACAAACAAAACATACAGTGCTGTGTTTTTTAAGCCGGAAAGAAACTTATCATCAGTGAGAACGTATTTATAATTTTCAAAATTAAAGGCTTTAAAAGTTCCTTTAAGATAAGAATAGTTTTCCTTAAAAGAGATTGTAAAAACGTTGATTACAGGATAAAGAGTAAAAATGATGATGAAAATTAAAAAAGGAGAAAGATAAAGCCAGGGCTCAATTTTGGAAAAAGTGTCGCGTCGCTTCTGAGAAAACTTCACTAGATTCTCCTTCCTTCTTTATCAAAAGTGAAAAGGCCTTTTTGTTTTACGCTGACTTTGATTTTTGAACCATCGGACAATGCAGAATCTTCCAGATTCAAAATTGCACGAACGGTATTTCCAAGATAGGTCATTGTAACAATCTGGTCTTTACCCATTTCACTTATAAATTGAATCTCTGCTTCTGTACCATTTGGGTCAAGAGTAAAGGCTTCCGGCCTAATGGCAAGGATTTTGTCGTCCTGAGTAATTTTATTTGCGGGAGGATTTCCAAGAAATTCTGCAACAAAGAGACAGTTTGGATTAATGTATAATTCCTGACAAAGACCGCTTTGAATCAAAACGCCGTCCTTCATCAGAAGAATTGAATCAGAAATAGACATTGCCTCTTCCTGATCATGTGTTACAAATACAGTTGTAATGCCAGTCTCTTTTTGAATACGGCGGATTTCTTCACGCATTTCAAGACGGAGTCTGGCATCAAGATTTGAAAGTGGTTCATCCATCAAAAGCAGCTGAGGCTTTTTCACCATCGCTCGGGCAATTGCCACACGCTGCTGCTGGCCACCACTCAGTTCGGATGGATAACGTCGTAAAAGATTATCAACATGAACAAGTTTAGCAATTTCCTCTACCCTTGCCTTGCGTTCATCCTTTTTGACTTTTTGAATTTCCAAAGGAAATGCAATGTTTTCTGCAACAGTCATATGAGGATAAAGGGCGTAGTTTTGAAATACCATTCCGATATTTCTCTGGTCTGGAGGAAGTTTTGTTACATCTTTATCATCAAAATAAATCTGGCCCTGACTAACTGGAATAATTCCACACAACATATTAAGCAAGGTTGATTTTCCGCAGCCAGAAGGTCCAAGCAGACAAATAAGGTGCCCGTCTTCCAGTTCTGCAGAAAAATTACTTACTGCTGTAGTCTGACCAAAAGTTTTTGTTACGTTATCAATTCGAACTTTCATTTGTGTAAGTTTTTAGCGTCCGTTAAGTGCGTCGTTACACTGCTTTTCGATTGCCTTAACAGCTTCTTTAGATGTCATTTTTCCATCAACTACATAGTTCATGTATTCTTCAAGAATCTTACGAACTGCAGCACTTCCTGTTACATTTGGGAATGAACCTGAAACTGGAAGATTTGCCTGTACATAAGGTAAAGCTGATGTACTTGGAAGATTTGCAAGATATGCCTTGTATTCTTCGTTATTTTCTGCAATTCCATAAGGACAGATTGCAGAGTTTGCAACAGCCCATTTTACGATATTTTCTGACTGGAAGAAGAACTTTGTAAATTCGTAAGTTCCTTTATCAACTTTATCATTTCTGTGAAGGAAGATTGGACCACGGTTCCATGCTGTATAGAAATCACCAGCAATCCATTTTGCCATTCCAAGTTTACCTTTTCCTTCTACCATCTGAATGTACTGATCATTTACACAAGAACCAGAGAAAGATGCAATATCACCATTTGCAAGGTCTTCTGAAGAATAACGTCCAATTGTATTGAATGAGAAATATCCTTTTTTACAGTTATCAGCATACCAGTCATAAATTTCTGCAAGTTTATCACCAGCGAAAGTTATTTTCTTATTTTCAACATCAATATATCCAAGCTTGTTGTGCATAATCAGTTCCTGGATATTGTCTACAAGACCGTCTGAATGGAAACCAGGAATACCTTTCTTTTCGTAAATTGTTTTTGAAACCTGAGCAAGTTCTTCCCAGTTTGAAGGTACTTTTAAGCCAAGTTCTTTAAAAATTGTCTGATTGTAGAAGAATACAGGACCTGTTGTACAGCCTGGAAGATAATAAATTCCACCGTCTTCAAATCCAAGAACATCTGTTTTCATTGCTTCTGGAAGTGAATCGATAAGATTTTTCATCTGTTTATCGCCTTTCTTAGTATCTTTATCTATAAATTTTTTGATATTTATAGCAAGACCTTCGTTAGCGTAATCTACTGCTGTTGTACCGTAATTAAAAATAATGCTTGGTCCAATACCATTTGCAACTGCATTATAAACTGTATCAGCAAAACCAGAATAATCCTGATTTTTAACTTCAACTTTATATTCAGTTTGAGAAGCATTGAAACGATCTGCAATATCATTAAGACATGCAGCCTGTTTACCATTGTAAGTGTGCCAGATTTCTACTGTTACTGGAGCTTTTGCTTTTTTAGCACTTGTGAATAAAAGTCCTGCTGTGAGGACGCAAAGAATTGAAAGAATGATAGATGAATTTTTTCTCATATCATTACTCCTTTTGTATTTTTCGCTTTGCTATTATATAGCAAGGGTAATGATGTGGTATTCATCATTGCGTTTAATATTATAATAATGAAAAATATGATTTAGTTCAAGATTAGTTTTATATAAAACTAATCTTGAACCGGTGCAGAATTTATTTCTGACTTGCGTCACGAATTACGTTTCTTCTGATTTTTCCAGAAATTGTTTTTGGTAATTCATCAACAAATTCAACTACTCTAGGATATTTATAAGGAGCAGTTGTCTTCTTTACGAAAGTCTGAATATCTTTGATTAATTCATCACTTGGTGTATAGCCCTTTGCAAGTACAATTGTTGCTTTTACAACCTGTCCTCTTACTGGGTCAGGAGCACCTGTTACGGCACATTCAACTACTGCAGGATGTTCCATCAAAACAGATTCAACTTCGAAAGTTCCAATTCTGTATCCAGAACATTTGATTACATCATCATTACGTCCTGTAAACCAGAAATATCCGTCTTCATCACGCCATGCATTATCTCCAGTGTGATAGTAACCGTCATGCATAACTTTCTTTGTTTTTTCTGGATCACCAAAATAGGTCATAAAAAGGCCTGGGAAGGTTTTTCCATCTTTCAGTTCGACTGCAATTTCACCAATTTCACCATCCTGAACTTGGTTTCCGTCTTCATCAAGCAAAGTAACGTTATAATAAGGTGCAGATTTTCCAAGGCTACCTGGTTTAATTTTTTCATTTCCATAATTGAAAAGTGAAAGTGTTGTTTCTGTCTGTCCAAATCCTTCTCGAATTTCTTTACCAGTAATTTCTTTCCATTTGTTCCATACTTCTTCAGAAAGTGGTTCTCCAGCTGTAGACCAGTGTTCACATGAAGAAAAATCATACTTAGACAAATCTTCCTGAATTAAGAAGCGGTAGATTGTTGGAGGTGCACAGAAAGATGTAATATGATGTTTCTGAATCTGGTCCATTAAATCAACAGGCTTAAATTTTGCATGATAGTCATAGATGAATACACAACATTCAGCAATCCACTGTCCATAAAGTTTTCCCCAAACAGCCTTACCCCAGCCTGTATCAGCTACAGTAAGATGGAGTCCACCCTTTTTAACCTGCTGCCAGTAAGAAGCTGTAACAATATGTCCAAGAGGATAAAGGAAGTTATGAGAAACAAGTTTTGGATGGCTTGTAGTTCCAGATGTAAAGTATGAAAGGAGGATATCATCATTTTTACTGATATCTTCGCGTTTTAATGCATGGAACTTTGCAAGATCTTCTTCGGTTACTGAAGCAACTCCGCGGGTAAAATCCTTCCATTTTGGATGAGCTGCAAGGAAATCATCATCAAGGCCTTTATCAATTCCAAATGGAGCTACACCAATCAAGTTCTTAAGACTTGGTGCTTCTTTTTGAGCTTCTTCAATGTAATTAAAAATTTCACGGTCATGAACTGCAAAAACATGTTTAATTCCAGCTGCATTACAACGATAAACAATATCTTCTGTTGTAAGCATGTGGGTTGCAGGAATTACGGAAGCACCAATTTTGTGGAGGGCAACAATTGTAATCCAGAATTCATAACGTCTCTGTAAAATGAGCATTACAAAGTCACCACGTTTAATGCCCTGCTTCATCATAAAAGCTGCGGCTCTGTCTGAACGTTCTTTTACCTGCTTAAAAGTAAGTGTAAGTTCTTCACCATTGTCATTACACCAGACCATTGCTTTTGCATCTGGATTATGTTCTGCAAGATAGTCAACTACATCGTAACCAAAGTTGAAATTCTCAGGTACTTTGATTTTATAATTTTCAAAAAAATCTTTATAATCTTTAAACTCTGTTCTTTCCAAAAATTGTTCTAGCATATAAAAAATCCTGTTTCTATAAAATTCTTATTTTCTAACTTATATGATGATTGCAAGGAATTTTGCTTTTTTGCCATTCAAGGCCTGCATTCCATGTTTTTTTGTTGCATCAAAATAAACTGAATCGCCCTCTTCCACAATCAGTTCTTTTCCATCCACTACAAGTTTCATTGAACCTTCAATCATGTATTCAAATTCATGTCCAGGATGGGAATTAAAATGAATTTCTTTTGTTTTTTCCGGGCTAATCTGAACAATAAAAGGATCTGCTTTACGATTCTGAAAGCCTGTTGATAAAGCCTGATAATCATAATCACTTCTACGATCTACAGATAATCCTTTGTCCTTTTTTGTAAGACAGTAGGAATGCATATGTGGTTCATTTCCAGAAATAAGAGTTCCAAGATCAATGCCATATTTTTTAGACATAGACTGTAAAATTCCAACTGGAATATCTACTGTACCTGTTTCGTAAGTTTTGTACTGTTCTACTGAAATTCCACAAACTTCTGCAGCTTCTTCTACTGATACCTCCATAATTTCACGGAGACCTGCCAAACGGTCTGCAACAGCCTTAATCTCTTCGTTCATATTTCTCCTTCGCGTTCTTTTGCGCTCACAGTTTTTATTATAGTACAAAAATATGGGCGTAAAATCAATAGAAAAATTAAAAAATATTTAAAAACTTTAGTATTTATAAATATCTGTATTTATCACAATTTAATAATCTGCTATATTATCTGCATAATGAAAAAAACTTATATTACAAACATGCCTAATCACATTGGTGCTTTTTTAAAAGCCAGTGAATGTTTTGCAAAACTTGGAATAAATATCACCCGTGTAAGTTATAATAAAGCGGTAGATTCACACACTCTTTTTATAGATGCAGAAGGTGATGAAAATAAACTAAAAGAAGCTGATATTTATCTTGAACAAATCGGATATCTTCAAAATACAAGAAGTGAACCTAGTATTGTTCTGCTTGAATTTACACTAACTGATAAGCCTGGAAGCGTTACAGAAATTTTACATTTAATAAATGATTTTAAACTGAACATTTCATACATTAGTTCTCAGGAAAATGGAACAGATTTTCAGGCTTTTAAAATGGGGCTTTTTGTAGAAGATGAAAAGATTATGAAGGAGTTTCTTCAGAAAGCTCAGTCCCTCTGCCCTGTAAGAATTTTAAATTACAATCATTCAGAAAAGATTCTTGATAATAGTATTTTTTATAATTCTTTTGTATCTGAATTAGTTCAGTGTATTGGACTTTCTGATAGTATTCGGAATGAACTTTTAATCAATTCAAATATTGTAATGCAAATGCTGGATGAAAAAGGTCTTTCACCTTATAAAACATTTGAAAGTATCAGTCGTTTTGCTCATCTGCTTGCGGCTTGCAGAGGTGAAAATTTTATTCCAAGAATTACCCGTCATAAAATTACTGAGAATACTGAAATTACTTTGATTGAACCACCTTGTGGAAGTAATACTGCAATTATCAAAAGTAATAATCAATATCTGTTTGTTGATAGTGGTTACGCTCTATATAAAGAAGAAATGCTTTTGTTATTTAAAGAATTAATCCCAGATTTTGATTCAATCAAAAAGAAAATCTATATAACTCATGCTGATGTAGATCACTGCGGACTTCTTCCTTTATTTGATGAAATTTATGCAAGTGAAAAAACTAAGGAATGTCTGGAACTTGAATATAAGGGTAAAAACGGTTACAGGGAACAAAATCATCTTCATAAACCATACATTAATATCTGTAAAGCCCTCACCTCATACCAGGCACCTGCCCCTGAAAAAGTTATTCCTATGTGGAAATCGCCTGAAAATCAGAAGGAAGTTCTTGTTCAGACAGGCTTTTTTGATTTTGAAGAACTGCACTTTGAAGTTTATGAAGGAAAAGGCGGTCATTTGTCTGGAGAAACTGTACTTATAGATTATATTCATCATATTGTTTTCTCAGGTGATATATATGTTAATATTCACGGAATGACAAAGGAACAGACAGAATATAATCAGTATGCACCTGTACTTATGACTTCTGTAGATACAGATCCTAAATTATGTGCTCTGGAACGTCAGGCAATTATGCAAAGATTAGGCCAGGGAGACTGGCAGATTTTCGGGGCACACGGAATGAAAAAGGATTATAGCTTGAAAGTTTAACCTGTTTTACGGCGAAGTCAAGGCTTTAAGCGTGAGCGTGCCTTGACTCGACATATTTTTTAGTCTTGAACTTTAAGAACTTCGCGACGGTATTTTGTTCCAATTTCTGTAAGTTTGAATTTCTGGATTTTTCCAGAACCAGTCATTGGGAACTCATCCATGAACATAACCAGCTGAGGCCACTTGAATTTAGACAGTTTGTCACGGCAGAATTCGATTACATCCTGTTCTGTAAGAGTTTTTCCTTCGTGCAGGATGATGAAGGCACCAGTAATTTCTCCATAGCGTTCAGATTTAACTGCAGCTACCTGAATATCTTTAATTTCCGGCATCTGGATAAGGAACTCTTCAATTTCGCGAGG
>CAMPAL010000101.1 GCA_946631855.1 uncultured Treponema sp.
AAATTCTGTATCCATGATAATTTCTTTCATGGTTTTCTTTTTATTGATTACGTGCATAAGGTTGTAAGTTGGAACAATACTTAACAAAACATTAACGTTTGCCATTCCAAGATCGCCATCAATCAATATAACTTTTTTTCCTAACTGGGCATAAGCAATTGACATATTTACGGCAAGATTTGTTTTTCCAACACCGCCCTTTCCACTACAAACTGCAATTATTCGGGTATTATGATCTTTTTTTCCAGTTGAAGAACTTGTACTGTTGTCGCCAGCCTTGTTTTCACCAAATAATTCATTTAATCCTTCTGCCTGTTCTTCCATATTTATTCTCCAAATTTATTCTCAACATGAACTCTATCAACCTTAAAATCTTTAAGGCGAATTAGAAAATCAATTACATTAGCTTTAGAAATATCTTTAGCTGCAACCTGACCATAAGTAATATATGCTACAGTTTTGTTTTTTTCATTCAAAGCACTGATAATATTTCCATATTGTTCAGATTCATCGCACTTTGTAATGATAACTGATTTATATCCAAATGGCTCATAATTACGCATTATATTCAATAAATCGTTTGTTTTGGTAGATGCCATCATTGTAAGATAGATATCTGGTGTAAAACCAGGGGCTTCAAGGAAAACTTTCATTTTTGCTATATGAGTGGCATCATTTGGACTGAATCCACTTGTATCAATGAACACAGCATCCATACTTTCCTTTACATTTTCAAAAATTTCTTTGAAATCTTCAGGTTTGTTTGCCTTATAAACTGGAGAATCATTCATGTATTTTCCCCAGCGTTCCAGCTGTTCCTTAGCACCAACACGCATGTTATCGGTATCTATAAAACAAATTTTTGGTTTTTGACCATCATGTTCTTCAGTAAAGTTTTTATAAAATTGTGCGGCTAGTTTTACAAGAGTTGTTGTTTTACCAACGCCTGTAGGACCAATTAACAAATATGTTTTTGGTGGTCGAGAATGACTTTCTTTATAAATTTTGATTGAATCACCAATAAAATCGACAGTTCTTCTTTCTACAAGTTCAAAATCTTCAAGATCCTGAGCAAGAAGTTCTGCCTTTAATTTTTGTTCAATCATATTTATATATGAAAAAGAAAACTCATTTGCTTCAAGAATGCTTTCAATTTTTCTTAAAGATTCTGGCTTTGAATCAGAAGAAACTGAAATATTTTCAATTTTTTGGGTCATTTCTTTTTTTAAATCTTCAAGTGCTTTTGTAATCTGAGTAACCTGGGAATTTGAAGATTGATTCTGCTGCAAAATTTGAAGAAGTGCTTTCTGATTTTTTGCAAAATTATCTTCTTCTTTTTTCTTTTCTTCTGCATATGAAGTAATTACTGAATCAGGATTGTAGGAATGCGCATGATTTACAGTATATTTTACAACAGTAACAGGCTTCTTCTTAAGGTGAAAAAGTCCAGTCTGGCGGAAGTCTGTATAAATGTGAAGAATTTTATAATCATAATTATACATTTTGAATAATTTATTAGTACAGTCTTCCTTAGAACTGCCTGTTATTTCTTGTACTATTTGATTTTGATTATCATACGCCATAAAAACCTAACACCTCAATTAAATCAGACTAATTTTAAATTTCTTCCTCAGCGGCAATTTCTGCAACAATTTCTACCTGAATGTTATTTCCAGCCTGATATATTTCATTTTCTGAAAGCACAACTACGCCAGGCTGCTCTCTTTCCAGTGCAGAACGAACCAGTTGTCTAACCTGACTCACACAAATAATTATAGGCATATAGCCCATCTGTCCAACTTTTGCTAAAGCAGAACTGATTGATTCAATCCATACACGACGTTCAGCTGGATGGAAGGCAACATAAGGTTTTGAACCATCAGGTGGATTATATGCTCTTTCATTTATAAGCTCACAAAAATCCTGAGAAAGACGCATTACACGTAACTTTTTATCTTTTGGATCTGCATACTGACTGCAAATTTGAAGTCCTAAAGCTTCACGAACTTTTGCTGTAAGAATCCAGATATTATTTTGAGCAACAGCTGCATAAGTAGCCATTGTTTCAAGAATTTTTACATAATTTCGGATAGAAACTTTTTCTTCAAGAAGATTCTGAAATACGCCCTGAATAACACCGTATGAAAGTTTGGCGTTATTGAGAACTTCATCAACAAGAACAGAATTCTTTTTCTTAACAGTTTCAAGAATTTCTGCAACAGCTTCTCTATCAAGCATTTCTGCAGCATGGTTACGAATAATTTCAGTAATATGAGTAGAAATGATTGTTGGTGGATCTACAACTATATATCCAGCTGCTTCAGCTTCGCTACGTTTATCTTCCGGTAACCAGATAGCATCAATTCCAAATGCAGGATCCTTTGTTTTTTCACCATTAAGAGGGGTTGTTACAGCCCCTGTATCCATACAAAGCAGATATCCTAAACGGACAGTTGCATGCCCCTGTTCAATTCCATCAATTTTGAAAGAATAATCATTAGGTTCAAGGGTTACTCTATCTGTAATTCGGATTTTTGGAATATTAATACCAATATCGTATTTTGCTTCACCCCGAATACGTTTTATTCTTTCAAGAAGTTCAGCCCCACCTTTTTCCTGTACAAGCGGACACAATGCATATCCTAATTCCAAAGAAAGAGGATCCAGCATTATTACGCCCTCTTCTTCGTTCTGATTTGCAGCCTGACTTGAAGCCTTTTGACTTTCTTCCTGTTGCTGAATAATTTTTCGTTTCTCATTCTTTTGTGATAATCTGAATCCTACAATAATAAAAAGAACTCCAACAGGAATAAGAAGATACTGTGTATTAGTTCTAAGTACTATACCTGTAACTATTAAAACGGCACCAACAATCATATAAATATAACCGTCGGTGGCAAAATCTTTCTTTAACTGATCTGTAAAGTTTTCATCAGATTTATTACCAGTAACAAGCAAACCAGTTGCAAAAGAAATAATTAAAGATGGTAACTGGGATGTTAATCCATCACCAATTGTAAGTTTTGAATATGTATTAAGAGCATCTACAATACTGAAAGAAGTTCCTCTGTTTTGTATCATTCCAATAATTATCCCGCCAACCAGGTTTACTACTGTAATAAAAATACCAGCTTTTACGTTTCCGCTTACAAACTTAGAAGAACCGTCCATATTTGAATAAAAGTCTATATCACGCCTGTTTTGAGCTTTTAACTGTTCTGCTTCTTCATCAGAAATAGCACCCTGAGCCAGTCGATTATCAATATCCATGTTTTTAGCATTCATGGAATCCAGGGAGAATCTGGCAGCAACTTCAGATACACGACCGGCACCTTTTGTAACGACAAGAACTTGTACAACTATCAAAATTATAAAAATAACAAATCCAACAACCAGATTATTTCCTGCTACAATGCGTGAAAAAGCCTGAACCATAGAACTTTGTCCGGTTATAGCTCCATGTGAAAATTTTCCAGTAAGAATTAGTTTGGTGGATGAAATATTTATAGCAAGGCTGAACAAAGTCTGCAAAAGAATAATTCTTGGGAATGTCTGAAAATCTGAAGGTCTAGGAACATTTATAACCTGTAACAAAATGATGATTGAAAAGGAGATGTTCAATATCATTGAAAGGTCAATCAGAGCTTTTGGGATAGGAATGATAAGTAAAAATACAACAAGAACAATAGCAACAGGCACAATATTGTTCTTTAAAAATGTATAAACTTTATCCCTTTTTTCGTTTGCCATAAGTCCCCACCCTGCAATCTACTTATTTATTAACTGTTTTTAAACTTGTCTAAATGTGAATATACTACTGCAATAGCCTCATAATATATTTTTGGTATTATATCACCAACTTCAATGTTTGTATACAAATCTCGAGCAAGAGGCCTGTCTTCCACAATTGGAATATTATTTTCCCGTGCTAAAGTTTTTATTCTCAATGCTATCTGATCCTGTCCTTTAGCATTTACCATTGGAGGATTATCACTCGTCTGATCATACTTTAAGGCAACAGCAAAATGTGTAGGGTTTGTAATAACAACATCAGATTCTGAAACAGCTTTCTGGATATTTTGTGATAAAATCTGTCTCTGCATCTGCATAAGACGACTTTTTACTTCAGGATCCCCTTCCATCTCTTTATATTCTTCTTTTACTTCCTGAACAGTCATCTTCATTTCTTCCATGAAGTCCTTTTTCTGAACAAAATAATCAGGAATAGAAATACCAAGAAAAATAACTGCAACCGTGATTAAAATTTTTGCAGCCATAACAGCAATTTTTCCAAGAGCCGAAGCAATCTGTCCATTGGAAATAATTTGACACAGAATAAACAAATCTTTTTTTATGTAAATGTAGGCAACCACAATGATGATTGCGACTTTCATTAAAGATTTAACGATATTAAAAAGACCTTTTCCACTAAAAATTGTTTTTTTAAGATATTCACCAACTTTTGGTACAATTTTAGAAATTTTTGGCTCAATTGGTTTTAAACTAAAAAGAAATCCTCTTGTCTGGATAATATTTCCTGCAATTGCAGAAACTGCACTTATTAAAGATATTGGCAAAACACATTTTATAAATACATCATAAAAATATGAAACTATGGCAGGATTTTGTAAATCAGAATTTTTAGTCAAATTAAAATAGAAAACCATTACGTTTATTAATTGAGAAAAAAGCCATTTTCCAAGAAAAATCAAAGTTACGGCACATAAAAGTAAAATCAAAGCACCACTAACTTCCTGACTTTTTGCGACACGGCCTTCTTTTCTGGCTTTCTCTAATTTATATTCTGAAGGTTCCTCGGTTCTTCCCTCGTCTTCTGCAGCCATTTACTAAATTCCCCCGGAAATATTTTTAAAGAGTCTTTCAATCTCTGCAAATCCGCTGCCAAAAGAACGGATAAAGAAATCAATAATATCAGGCATTACAAAAGCAATGATTGTAAATGATACTAAAATCATAATTGGAAAACCTTCAGACAAAAGATTCATCTGTGGAGCAGCCTTTGTTAGGAGACCTGTACAAACTGAAATTAAAAAAAGTGTTCCCATAACAGGAAGAGCAATTATCAGGGCATCTGCAAAAAGATTTGTTAAACCAGAAAGCATAAATTTTAAAAGATGATTCTGATTATTTACAATATTTATTGCATTCAGGGATGAAAAACTTGCCTGCAAGCCCTGGAAAAACAAAGTTTGAAACCACTTAGTCTGCATAAAGACAAGCATTGCAACCAGGTTGAAGAACTGACCCATAAGTGGATTTTCTACTTGAGACAAAGAATCATAAGAACTTGCAGCACTTAATCCCATCTGAAAGGCAAGAAACTGTCCTGCTGCAGAAAATGCTGCAAAAATAACAGTTACATAAAATCCAATTATTACACCAATAAGACCTTCACCAGCTGCCAGCAGAAGGAACTGAATTGAAATTGCAGAATTATCATTCAGAAAAACACTATATGCAGAAAAATCTGTAGTTCCAAACATAAAGAAAGAAATATATCCGGCAAGGGCAACTTTAGCGATTCTTGAGGTGGATCTCATTGAAAACATAGGAAGAACTGAAATTAAAGCAAAACAACGTACAAATACAAGAAGATAAAATGGAGCATGTAAAAGTATATTGTCCAGCATCAGCTATTCCTTACTTTGCAAAATCCGGAATTCTATTAAAAAGATTAGTAGTAAACTGACCTAAATCAGAGAACATTGCACCACCAAGTAATGCAAGTACAATCAGAATAACAAGAAGTTTTGGAAGGAAGGTTAATGTCTGCTCCTGAATAGAAGTTGTAGCCTGTAAAATACCAACAATCAGACCAACAATTAAGGCAAGACCTAAGACTGGAGCAACAAGTTTTATTACTTCAACGATAGAAGCACGCATTAATGAAATTATTACACCTGTGGACATTTTTTCCTCCCGCTAAAAATTAATGCAATACTGATGCAAAAAGATTCTGAGTCAACAATCCCCAACCATCAACAAGAACAAAAAGAATAAGCTTAAATGGCATAGAAATTTGAACTGGCGGAAGCATCATCATACCCATAGCCATAAGGATACTAGCAACGACCATATCAATGATGATAAAAGGGATATATAAAAGTACACCAATTTTAAAAGCAACTGTAAGCTCGTGCAAAATATAAGACGGAATAAGAATATAAGTAGGAACATCTGCCAGGGTGTTAGGTTTTTCAAGTCTGGCCATACTCATAAACATTTTGATATATGATGTATCCTCCGCCTGCTGTTCGTACATAAACATTCTTAAAGGCGCTTCTGCATTCTGATATGCTTCCTGAATGCTTATTTCATTGTTATTCAAAGGTTTAAATGCGTTATTATAAATATTTGTAAAAGTCGGCCACATTACGAATAAAGTCATAAAAAAGGCGATTCCATTTAAAACCGCTGTTGGAGGAACCTGCTGTAAAGATAAAGCACGTTTTACAAAATCCAGTACAATCGAAAAACGCAAAAAACAAGTTACAAGAATTAAAATACTTGGAGCAAGAGTAAAAATTGTAAGGATTAATAAAAGACGTACTGAAAAGGCAACTTCCTGACCGCTTTGTGGTGAAGTAATTTGAACTGCAACGTTTGGGATTCTTGGTCCATCAACGTTCCCATTCATTTGAGTCACACCAGAAGTTGAGCCCTGAGGGAAGTTCTGTGCAGTCACGGTGGAAGAAAAAATAAAACATAAACCAATTAATATAAAAATCTTTTTTAATTTATTCATGTCTATTCCTTTTCATTCTGACTGGTAAAAATTGTATCTACTTTTTTTTCTTCTTCAGAAAAAATGTTCTTATTACCTTTTCCTTTTACAAGGAACATATCCAGAACTTCTGTAAAGTTTACAGGTTTTTTGGTTGAATTCTTTTTATCAGCATTAATATTCATTGCCTGAATCAACTCTTTATCATCAATTTCTCCCAGCAGAGAAATACTTCCTTCAGTTACACCAATTAAATAGGCCTTATCAATAAGAGTAATAACTTCAACGCTTTTTCCCGGTGCAATGTTGATATAAGCGACTCGTCTTAAATAATCATCATCAGTTTTTACGACATTTGTTTTTTTCTTAATAAACCAGAAAACACCGTAAATAAGTGCGACAACAATTATAAGAACAACAATCATTCTTACAAATACACCAATTGTCGAAGATGTTTTATATTGATTTGAGGAATTCTGATTAGAATCATTTGTATCAGACAAAACGATAGAATCTTCTGATAAGGAGATTGACTGCTCGTTATTAACCTTTGTTTCAGATTGTGAATATAAACAGAAAACTGCAGCCATGAATAAAATCACAGCTGCAAATATTTTTTTTGATTTTCCCAATTTTCCCACCCTATTTAAAATTGGTTATTGATTTAAATCGTTTACACGTTCCATTGGAGAAAGAATTTCAGTTACACGAACACCGAAGTTTTCATCAATAACTACAACTTCTCCTTTAGCAATTGGTTTATGGTTTACAAGAATATCAACTGGTTCACCGGCAAGTTTATCCAGCTCAATAATAGTACCTTCACCCATACCAAGGATTTCTTTAATAGACTTTTTAGTACGACCAAGTTCTACAGTCATTTCCATGAATACGTCCATGATAAGACCGATATTTCCCTGTTCGCCAGCATTTATTCCCTGATTTAAGTTTGGATACTGCAACTGCTGAATATTTGGAACATTCATTCCCATATTTACGCCCATGTTTGGCATACCCATATTAGGCATTCCACCCATTTGCATACCCATGTTTGGCATTCCCATATTCATTGCGCCCATATTAGGCATTCCACCCATTTGCATACCCATATTTGGCATACCGCCCATTGCCTGCTGAGGATTACCCATCTGTGCACCAGCATTTGGCATAGCAGCTGCACCCAAATCTACAGGACTTAATACAGCAGGATCTTCTTTATTACCACCAAGAGCATTTGTAATACCTTCAGCAGTATCTCCTCCCATACATTCCCATAAAGTATATGCATTTCCTTCAAGTGTTAAAGGATAACTTGTTAATACAAAATCCCCCTGAGGGAACATAATCATTGCTTTTGATTCATTTATTGTTTCTGGAGTTGCATAGGCAAGACCTTTTACAGAACCTGCTGCATCAATTTGATTAATTTCAGCAGAAATATGAGTTGCTACAAATTCAGATACAACAGAAAGAACCATATCATCAACTTCAGTAGCTTCTTCTGAACTTACCAGCTGGAAAATTTTAAGGGCAAATTCAGGAGCAAGAAGATAAAGATGACTTCCTTTGATTCCCTGGTTGTAATCAGCATTAATTCCAATAACAACTTCTGGAAGTTTTGACAAAATATGGTCACGGCTTGTTTCTTCAACAACAGGCTTTTCACACTTGAAAGAAGAACTTGTAGTTTTATTGATATTCTCTTCCAGTTTTGGCTGCAAGTCGTCAGCTAATTTCTGAAGAGTTGGAATATCATAATGATAAGTTGGTCCGTTACCAACATGACCGGATGAATTTAATCCATCAATTGCAACGCCCGAAAGCAATGCGTCAATTTCATCCTGTGAGATAGCACCATCACTCATATGTTTCGTCTCCTTCTACAGAAAGCTCTTCAAATTCGTCTGAATCAACGTTTTCAACTTTTCCTGTAATTTGTACTGCCATTTTTTTACCTACAATACCAGGCTGACAGTAAAACTTTTTCTTATTTCCTATACTTAGAGATAAAGGATCTCCAACCTTAATATTTGAAAGACGTACAACATCACCAACACGCAGTGAAAGTACATCTCTAATAGGTAAATTTATATTTCCAAAATCAGCAACAACATCCATATCTACAGAAGTTAATTGCTGTTTAATAGTTCCAAGATACTGTG
>CAMPAL010000102.1 GCA_946631855.1 uncultured Treponema sp.
GTGTCTTTTGCGCCGTACTTTTTAACTGTAGCGGCTGTTGCTTCTTTTGTAAGTGCCATTTTGGAACCCCATTAAAATTAATTTTTTCTCAATCAGATTGAGAAACCTTTTCTTCGCGAAATCTTTGCAGGTCATTCTCCGGGTTTCTGGAAAATAATCACAATGAAATCGTACAAAAAAGTATAACTATTTTAGTTAAAGCCTGCAATTTAATCAATAGTTTAGGATTTCTTCTCCCTGGATTTAATAATATCTGAAACCTGAGAAAGTAAAATTGCAGAAAACATAATCACACAGCCAGAAATTTCACGGGCAGTAAGTCTTTCATTAATAATAATTGCTGCAGAAATAGCTGCGAAAACCGATTCCATACACATAATCAAAGAGGCAATACTTGCTTCACAATATTTCTGACCAACAATCTGCAGAGTATAAGCAACTCCACAGCTCATAATTCCTGAATACAAAAGAGGAATTGCAGCAGCTTTTATATCGGCCCAGACAGGCTTTTCAAAAATGAACATTAAAATAATTGTAATGATACCGGCAGTATAAAACTCAACGCAGGAAAGTTTTACACCATCACAAGTTTTTGCAAATTTTTCTATAAGAAGAATCTGGCCTGTAAAGAAAATCGAACAGATAAAAGCAAGAACATCCCCTTTGTTCAAATCACCAAAACCTGTATTTTTCGCAAAACTTAAAAAGTAAATTCCAACAAAACCAAGAATAATTGCAAGCCAGGTGATAAGAGGCAGACGTTTCTTAAAAAACAGCCCTACCAGAGGCACAAAAAACATATACATAGCGGTGATAAAAGCAATTTTTCCAGCCCCCGAGTAATTAAATGCAAACTGCTGCAAATTTGTCGCCATGGCAAGAAAAAATCCCAGAATAATTCCGTAAAAAATTGTTTTTTTATTCTGAACCCGACGAATTGCCAGTTCTTTATCAGTCATCTTTCTGGCTGAAATTTTATCGCGAATTAAAATAAAGGGCAGTAAAACGCAGGCACCCATCAAAGTTCGAATGCCCATAAAAGTAAAAGGCTCTACATGCTCAGCACCCTGACTCTGAGAAACAAAAGAGACACCCCATATAAGGGCTGTAAGAAGAAGTATAAAAACTCCCTTAAAAGAAGTCTGATTATTTTTCATATGTAAGCGGGATTATATTCTTAAAATTTTAAAAGTTCTACCGGCTCTGGAAGTATAATCTGACTTTCTGTAATTTCGACCCTTACATCCTGCATTTTTTCATTTAAACAATGATAAATTCCAGCCGGAGGTAAAACCTGTACCAGATCAGACTTTGAAACAGCAGTATCTTTTATTTCAGAAAAATCAAGTTCATAAGCTCTTTCAAGAAGTTCTGCTACGGTCGAGAAAAATCCTCTGGAAATCATCTGGCGGATATAGGACGAACTGATTCTTTCTTCTTCATCACTACCCTTTTTATAGTAAATTGGATCTACAAAAATTGATTTTATTTTGTTCTGTTCTGCAAAATAACGGATGGCCTGAGAATCGGTAGCACCTTTGTAACCACACCTGAAATCAATGCCTTCTGCTATAAGTTTCATATTGCAGACATTTACAAGAAGATTCAGATAATCAGCACCAAGCATTGAAGCAAAGGAATCATCAAAATCAACAATAATTACAAAAGCCACGCCAAGTTCTTCCAAAAGTTTTATACGCTGATTAAGTGTAGAAACATCCCCCTGATAATCCTGAGAATGTTTTAAGCTTGGAAGAGGACGTCTGAAAGTTACAATACCAGGCTGTAAATCATCCTTTTTGCACATTTCTACCAGAGAACGAATCAGAACCCGATGGCCCTTATGAAATCCATCAAAAGAACCGGTTGATATTCCAGTCCCCCTTTCAAAAAATGCAATTTCTTTTCCAGAATTTAGTGCTTCAAGAATATCTGTCCATGTAAAAATCTTCATATATATAATATAACACGTTTTCTGCTTAAATCCCACAATTGCCTATAAATCTTAAAATCATTATACTTTTAAACATTATGGCAAAAATTCAGATGAAAAATGCTATCGCAGAGCTCGATGGCGACGAAATGACTCGTGTATTATGGCAGGTAATTAAAGACGAACTTCTTTTACCTTATGTTGATTTGAAAACAGAATATTTCGACCTTGGTTTAAAAAGTCGTGATGATTCTGATGATAGAATTACTTACGCAGCTGCAGAAGCAATAAAACGTCTTCACGTTGGTGTAAAATGTGCAACAATCACATCGAACCAGGCTCGCGTTGAAGAATATCACTTAAAGCAGCTTACACCTTCTCCAAACGGAATTATCCGTGCAGAATTAGACGGTACTGTTTTCCGTGAGCCAATTTTCGTTAGCAATATTCATGGAACAGTTTCATGCTGGAAAAAGCCAATTGTTCTTGGTCGTCATGCTTATGGTGATGTTTACAAGAACTGTGAGATTAAATGTCCTACCGCCGGACGTGCAGAACTTGTTTTTACAGGCGTAGACGGAATGGAAATCCGAAAAACAATTATGGATATGAAGGGACCTGGAATTATTCAGGGAATTCATAACCTTGATAAATCTATCGAAAGTTTTGCAAGATGTTGTTTCACTTATGCATTAGACCGCAAAATTTCTGTATGGTTTGGTGCAAAAGATACAATCTCTAAAACTTATGATGGAAACTTCAAGGCAATTTTCGCCCGTATTTTTGAAGAAGAATACAAAGAGAAGTTTGACCAGGCTGGTATTGAATATTTCTACACCCTGATTGATGATGCAGTTGCCCGTGTAATGCGTTCTGAAGGCGGCTTCATGTGGGCTACAAAGAATTATGATGGTGATGTAATGTCTGATATGATTGCATCTGCATGTGGTTCTTTAGCCATGATGACATCTGTTCTGGTAAGCCCGGAAGGAAACTTTGAATACGAAGCAAGCCACGGAACTGTTCAAAAGCACTACTACCGCTACCTCAAGGGTGAAAAAACTTCTACAAACCCTGTAGCTACAATTTTTGCATGGACAGGAGCTCTTGCAAAACGCGGAGAACTCGACGGAACTCCAGAACTTGTTGATTTTGCAAAACGCCTGGAGAAAGCAACTTTACAGACAATTGAAGAAGGCTACATGACTGGTGATATTGCAAGAATTGCAGAACCTAAGGCTAAAGAAGTTTTAGATTCATGGCAATTTATAAGTGCAATTAGAAGCAGATTGTAACCGTCATTACTCCTTAGAATACGTCGAGTCAAGGCACGCTCACGCTTAAAGCCTTGACTTCGCCGTTTTGAGGGTTTTGTAATAAACCCTCAATGAAAAAAAATTATTTCAAACTTATTTATGACAAATTTTTGCCTGGCATTCCTTATAAATTGCAGAAGTCTTTGCAACAACATCAGCAGGAATTTCTTTAATATTTGGATCTCCGGCAAGGTTGTTTGCCTTAAGCCAATCGCGAACGAACTGTTTATCATAAGAAGCAGGACTTCCACCAACTTCGTATTTAGACAAATCCCAGAAGCGAGATGAATCTGGAGTCAAAACTTCATCACCGAGAACTAAATCTCCGTTTTCATCAAGACCAAATTCAAATTTTGTATCTGCAATGATAATGCCATTTTTATAAGCATGTTCATAACATTTTTTGTAGATTGCAAGAGCAGCCTTTTCAATTTTTGTTCCAAGTTCTTCACCAAGATCATCTTTCATATACTGGAGAGTAACGTTAATATCATGACCTTCGGCAGCTTTTGTAGAAGGAGTTACAATTGGTTCAGCAAGTTTTTCAGCTTCCTTGTATTCTTTATCAAATTTATGACCCAAGAAAGGTTCACCCTTCTTGTAAGCTTCATACATTGAACCGAACATATATCCACGAACAATTACTTCGTAAGGAATCATCTTAAGTTTTTTAACAAGGATTGTACGGCCTTCAAATTCAGGCTTCTGGAATTCTGCCGGCATATCCTTCAAGTCAGAAGAAATCATATGATTTTTTACAATGTCTTTTGTGTAATCAAACCAGAAATTAGCAAGAGCGTTTAAAACCTTACCTTTATCTGTAATCATAGTTGGAAGAATTACATCAAATGCAGAAATGCGGTCTGTTGTAACAATAACCATACGTCCGTCTTCAAGGTCATAAACCTCACGAACTTTTCCAGAAATAATTTTTTTCATTTTTTGCTCCCAAAAACTCTTTTTTATCAAATATTCTTTGATATATTTTGTTTGAGATTATAGCGATTTTACTTAAAGGTGTCAGCAATTATTTTAATTAAGCTGGCCCTGGAAACTTAAACCATAACGAAGACAAATCTGGTCATACTGATTTTTTTCATCCTGATCAGAAAAGCCTGTTACATACAAAAGAGGGTCTTTTTTTTCCGAAGTTTTTTTATCTGATTTTTTCCAGACATCAAGGGAATGCCTTACAACCCCATCAACCGAATCAACAACCTTAAGATTTTCCCCGGCAGCTTGTTTAAACACATCTGTAACATTTAAAAAATGAGTACAACCTAAAATCATTACATCACAATCATTTTCTTTAAAAAATCTGATGGCAGGTTCAACCGCTTTTAAACATTCTTCCCTTTTTGCGGTAAAAGCATTGTGCTCAATAAAAGAAATTAAATCCGGATCAGGTCTTTTTATAAGCTGACAGTCAGATGCAAATTTTTTCTGCAATTCCAGATTATATGGATTTTCACAGGTGGCATGAGTTGCAAGAAGTCCAAGCCTTCTTTTTTTAGAAAGACTTGCCGCCAGTTTTATAGCAGGTACAGTTCCAACAAAATCTATTTGTGGAAATTTTTCCCTCAAACTTTCCAGAGCATTCACACTCATGGTGTTACAGGCAAGCACAATTACAGAAGGATTAAATTTGCAGATGATTTTTTCCACCAGCGAAAGGACGCACTCAACAACTTTTTCATGAGTTTTTTCGCCATAAGGAAAATTTGCAGAATCCGCAACATATACGCAGGAAGCCTCTTTTTCTTTTTCCAGAAGACTTGTCATGTAAGGAATTCCACCAATGCCAGAATCAAGAAAAACAAAATCTACCATAACTTATCCAAAAAGAGCATTAAAAGCATCGCGGGCTTTATTTGAAGCATCAGAAGCTGAAGATGATGCTGAAAGTTTTTTATTTACCTGAAATTCATCACAAAAATTTGCTTTTGTTTTATCAGTAACTAAATCTACAGAAGGTTCTTTGCAATCATAATGACTTCCTTCTTCGTAATGAGCACAACCTTTACAAACATGCAGATCGGCATGACAAAGAGGACATTCTGAAGTTCTGTAAACCGAATCTACCTTAATTTCTTTTTTACATTTCCAGCAAATCATAACAGATATTTTAATCTCTTTTTAATCCTTAGTCATCTACTTTAGCACTTCCTACTTTTACAGATTCGTTTTATAATTGAAATATGTTCGCACAAAACAAATGCTTAGTTCATTACTGCAGAAACCTTTCACTTTCCACATTTGATGAAAAAGGTGAAATTTGTGATAACAAAAACTACTGTCTCGATCACATTCCAGACCCGGGAAAAATTAAAAACGATATTTACAAATATATTGATGAACACGAAAAAATTGTTGGATTAAATGCATGCGGACTTATTTTCCAGAATCTGGATTTTTCAAATAAAAAATTTTTTGGATGCAATTTTACCCACTGCACTTTTATCAACGTACATTCAGATAAACTTCTGCTTAAAATGTGTTTTTTCGATTTTGCAATTTTCAACGACTGCAATTTCATACACAGTAATACTTTGTTTACTTCTTTTTCAGGAGCAACTTTTACGCATACCCTTTTTACATCAAGCGATATTATTCAGAACAATTTTAATGGTATTAAATCCTTCCAGTCCTCTTTTGATGACTCAGATCTTTTTAATTCAAGATTTTTTTCTGCATCGCTGGTCGATACCTCCTTCAGAAACTGCAACCTCAAGAAAACCCGCTTCATAGATACTAAAAGAACTAATGTCTCATTTAAAATGTCAAACACAAGAGAGGCACTTTTTTCAAGAGACGGAAGTTTACTTTCCCAGGGCGGCATTGAATTTGGAAATTCAATTGTTGATGGAGCAAATTTATGAAAGTGTATTTCCATATTAATCTTGGTGGATTTTCTAACTGTTATCTGGTTGTTAATGAAGAAACCAGCGAAGCTATTATTGTTGATCCTGGAAAAATAACAGAAGAAATTATTTCTCAAATCGAAGAAAACCATTTAAAACTGGTAGCAGTTCTTATCACACATAATCATGGTTCTCATGTTGGTGGACTTAAAACTTTAAGAAAAATTTACAATCCAAAAATATTTGCAGCCGACTGGGAAGTTGCAGGAAATGATACAACAGTAATTAACGGTGATGGAAAAACCAGACTTGCAAAAATGCTGGTTCGCTACATGACTTTACCGGGCCACACTTCAGATTCAATTGTATACGGAATTGAAAACATTCTTTTTACAGGAGACGTGCTTTCTGCAGGAGAAATTGGTTCTACCAATTCCAGTTATTCAGAATACATTTTAAGATCTAATATTGAACAAAAGATTTATTCCCAGCTGGATGATGTGATTATCATGCCGGGACACGGACCTCCATCAACTCTTGGTGCAATTAAGGCCTTTAACAACGACCTTAAAAGCCAGTCTGGAGATTCTCAAAAACCTCTTTTATAGTTTATCTGGAAACCAGATTAATATTACCGCAGACAATACCGTATTTATCAAATACAAAATCATTCAGGGCGAGAGCCGCATCTTCAAAGCCCTTGCCCTGACTTCTGCGGATGTAAGCAGCTAAATCTGGTGTATATTTTATTACAGTACCCCTGTTTGCAAGGTGGACAAAATATTCAGAAACATCACTTAATTTCTGCTGCATAATATAAGCCATAAATTCATTGTTCATTAAATATTCATCATTAGTATCATAACCAAGACTTTCCTGACTCTTAAAATAATCTATAAGGAAAGCACGACTGTCTGGATCCATTGTATAATAAACAGCTGAAACATAATTCCTAAATTCAGCATCCCTGAAGAAAATTGTATGCCAGCCTTCATGTGCAAGCAGTGTAGATCTGAGCCATGGCTGAGATTCCTGAGAAATTGAAACAAGTCCGCCTTCATTTGCTTTAAGATAATTTCCTTCAACCTCAAAAAAACCGTTATGAATTAAGATTTTCTTCAAAAGTTCTTCTTCAGGATTCAATTTAAAGCCAATTTCTGTAGCTTTGTTGAAAAATCTAGCCATTGATTCAGCACTATAATCATGAGCATTATACCCATGTTTTCCTTCAAGTTCCTGATTAGTTAAAAGTCTGCCCTTATATCCGGCTTTTTCAACAAAATATGCAAGTCGTCTGAAAAAATTATCCTGTACATCATAATTTCTTGTATCAAAGAAAAGAATTCCAGGATATCGGTCCCATTCAAACACTTCATAATCTAAAGTTCGCCAGTAAGAAGTTTTGTAATTCAAAATAAGTCCAGGATCTGTTCTGACAGGCTCAAGAATTTCTTTTCCAGCGATATGGGTTGAACGTAAAATGACAGAAGAAAGTGCCTGAGCCTGATTCATTAATTCAAGACGTGAAAAAGGAGCTTTAAGAGCAGCAGAAGGAATTACAATATTCTTAGCAGCCTTTACATTTTTTATATAAATTTTTTCACCACCCAGGTTTACTTCTGCCTTGACTGCACGTTCATAGGTTGATTTTAATTCTTCATTTTCAGACAAAGTAAAAACATACTCCGGCATTGAAAGAGTACTTGAATTCTGAACCGGGAAAACCATTGAAGCACCGGAAAAATCAAAAGAGACATTTGAAAAATCAATAAGTCCACCATTGCAGGCAAAGCCGTAGAATGGAACATCATTTGTAAGGTCAAAACCTAATTCTGCAGGAACCACACAGGCAGCCAGAACTTTACAACGCAGACTTGAATAAATGAAAAAGCCTTCCGGAATGACCTTAGCAATATCATCATTTTTTTGAATTGCAAAAGATACATCAAAAACAGCTGGAGCATTTTCTTCTTTTCCAGAAACCACAATTCTATGATTATCAGGGAAAATCTGTTTTATAAACTTTCCTCTTGCAGAAAAATCACTTGAATCAAGAAAACCGAATCTGAAAAGAGCTTGAGAAAGTTTTGTTTCATCCGCAAGCTGATTTTTAGTCGGTTTTAATTGTATACGAACTGTAAGAGCTACCGTAGAATTATCATCATAAATCTTTTTAAAAAGAGACTTCTGTTCTCTGGAAAATTTAAAACTGGCGTAATCTGATTTTTTTATAATTCCAGACTGGGCATTTGTATCCAGAGCCTGAAGTTTTGACATTTTTTCAGAACCATAGCATTCAAGATTTACTGAAGAAATATTTTTTGTTGCAGCAAGAATCACAATAACTGCAATACATACCAGAACAAGACTAAAACAGGCAAACAAAAACTTTTTCTGGTTATCACTTAATTCAGCATATTTTTTCTTTAATTTTGAAAAATCCAGTTTATTCATATTGAAACTATAACAAATTTAGTAAAAAAAGTTTATACTCAAAAGCATGATTGTAATAATTCCCCACCCCACAGAAGAATTAAAACTGATTCATTTTCAGAAGGAACTTATAAAACTTTACAATTCTGATGATGTAATTCTCTATAGTTCCCAGGTTCTGTGGATTGAAATGGAGAATTTTTCTGCAGAAACAAAAGAGGATTTAAAATCAATCTCGAAAGATATAAAAAAAGTCACTTTATCTTCACTTCAGGAGGATGAAGACAGCCTTTTTATAAAAGTAGAAATTGAGTATCAGGATAAAAAGCTTATTTCTCGTATGCCG
>CAMPAL010000103.1 GCA_946631855.1 uncultured Treponema sp.
GGTTCATTCTAGAATAAACTGCCAGTTTTAGATAAAGCTGCAACGGGACAACCGTGGCGAGTTTTCGCTTTAGCGGAAACTCGTGAAGCAACCGAAGGTTGCGACTTGCACCGTTGCCGCCGCTCGCTAGTCTCGCGGCGAGCCATTCTTTCGATGAACCTAAAAAATTGTGCTGTCGCACGATTTTTTTTAACGGTTCTTCGATTGTTGGCATGTGCTGTAGCAGTTGTTGGCTCATTCTAGTTTTATTTTGAATCTTTATAAGAGCTTCGTGAATAAACGGGGCTCTTTTTTTTACTTTATTATCTATGCTATAATATAGCAATGAAAACACCTCCAAAACTTTCCAGCCTCATCGACAAAGCTGTTTTCGACTACAATCTCATAGAAAAAGGTGACAGGATTCTTGTTGGTGCCAGTGGCGGTAAAGATTCTACAGCCCTTATAAAATATCTTTCTGACAGGGTACGAAGGCCTGTGCGGGATGATGCGTCTGATACAAGTTTTGAATATAAGGCTCTTTTTATAAAAAGTGATTTTGCACCTGATTTTCCTGAGGGAATTGCAGATTTATTCCACCAGTGGAATGTTCCTTTTGAAAAGTTAAATGTAAATGTTTTAGAACGCGTAAAGCCAGGGCAAAAAATGAGCTGCTGGTGGTGTTCTACCCAGCGAAGAACTGAATTATTAAATTATGCCATAAAAAACGGCTACAATAAAATTGCCCTTGGTCACCACATGGATGACCTTCTTGAAACTCTTTTAATGAACATGCTTAATAAGGGTGAATTTGCCAGCATGCCTCCAAAACTTAAGTATGAAAAATATCCTGTTTCTATAATCCGACCTTTGATTTATGTAAGTGAAGAACGATTGATTGAGACTGCTAAAAATGAAGGTTATGCAGGTTTTACTTGTACCTGCAATTATCAGGATAATTCAGAAAGAAAAGAAGCAAGACGCAAACTTGAAGAGCTGACATCTTCTTCTCAGACAAAAAAAGAGCGGCTATTTGCTTCTATGCGAAACATACAGCCGCTGTATTTGGTTTAGATTACTTTAAATTCTTTTCAATGAAATCTTTTTTCAATTCCATCAGCTTTTCTGTAAGCGAAACTTTGTAAATGTGTGGGTTTAAGATTCTCTTGTAAGATTCATCAAAACTTTCCAGCTGGCTCTGCATTGTTGTACGGCTGATTTTGAGCTGCTCTGAATCTGGGAGTCGTTCTTCAACACGTTTTCCACCTTCGATGCGTTTTTTCAAAAGAGGTTCAACTTTGGCAGCTTTACATGTAAATTGACGGTAATCAACCATAGGGTGGTGGAAACGATATTCTTTTCCAGCTTCAATAGTTTCTCCATCAAGTGCCAGAATATCTGCCAGTGCCATACCGTTAGAATCATAAAGACGGAATACATTTTTGATTCCAGGGTTTGTTGTTTTAGCAGGATTATCAGAGAATTTCATTGCAGGAATCATTTTATCTGTAGCTTTATCATGGCGTGCTGCAAGTTTATAAACTCCTGTGAAAGATGATTCGTTTCCTCCTGTAACCATGTGAGTTCCAACACCCCATGAATTAATTGGAGCTCCACGTGCAACCAGAGTTGAAATGATTTCTTCAGTTAATTCATTAGAAACAGAAATTTTTGCTTGAGGATATCCGGCTCTATCAAGTTCTTTACGAACTTCACGTGTAAGATAATCAATATCACCAGAATCAAGTCTTACACCAAAGTTGTAGCCTTTTTCTACAAGTTCTCCACCAGCAATAATTGCGTTTTTAATTCCTGAATGGAGGGTATCATAGGTATCAATTAAAAATACAGAATTTGTTGGATAAATTTTTGCATATTCACGGAATGCTTCAAGTTCAGATGAATGTGACATAATCCAGGAATGAGCCATTGTTCCCATTACAGGAATGCCAAACTCTTTTCCAGCCAGGGTATTTGAAGTTCCTGCTGCTCCACCAATGTATGACGCTCTTGTTGCGGACATAGCTCCGTCTGGTCCCTGTGCACGACGCAAACCAAATTCCATGATTGGTGCTTTTTTCGAAGCAAGCCAGATTCTTGCAGTTTTTGTTGCAATAAGACTCTGGAAATTTACATGATTTAATACAAGTCCTTCCAGAATCTGAGCTTCAATCAAATTTGCATGAATTCTTACAAGTGGTTCCTGAGGGAAAATGACAGTTCCTTCATTCATGGTGTATAAATCACCAGTAAAGTGGAAATCCTTCAGGTAATCAAGGAATCCAGCTTCAAATATATTCTGTTCTGCCAGATATTTAATATCATCTTCGCTAAAACGGAAATTTTCAATAATGTCGATTAAAGTTTCATTTCCTGCAAGAATTGAAAATCCACCGTTGAAAGGGTTTTTTCGAAAGAACATATCGAACACAACTTCCTGGTTCATGTTCTCTTTCCAATAGCCTTGTGCCATTGTTAATTCATAAAAATCTGTGAATAGTGCACTGTTAATCATAAAAGATTTACCCCTGAATAAAATCTGAAATAGAAACCTCTCCACCGACTTTTGTTTCTTCATCAGGATTGTGAGGTCTCTTATTATATTTATATGTATATCTTGCTACTAAATAGCGTCCGACAAGTCTGCTTAAAAAGGCAGTGCAGCGCCATTTTGTTCGATACATAGAAATCTTTTTTCCTTTGAATGCTCTTTTTAAGCATTGTGCGACAACTTTTGAAGGTTTTATACCGCCTTTCACTTCTTTTCGAGCTCCGTTGGAAGCTACATTTGCAAATTCTGTGCTTACTGAACCCGGGCAGAGGGCACAAACTTTAATCCCCTTGTCTTTTAATTCTGCTGCAAGTGCAATTGAAAAACTCAAAACATAGGCTTTAGAAGCTCCGTATACGGCAAAATTTCCAAGAGGCATAAAAGCTGCAAGTGATGATGTGTTGATAATAACAGATCCTTTTTTCAGATAGGGAAGGGCTGCTCCACAAATACCGGTTACACTTGTGCAGTTTAATTCAATCATATCCATCTGACGAGTTATAGAAGTTTCTTCAAAAGGACCATAAGTTCCAAAACCAGCATTATTGATTAAAAGGGAGATTTCGATTCCGCTTTCAATTTTATGCAGTTTTTCATCTTCCTGAATCAGAAAGTTTTTAAAATTTTCAACACCAGTCTTTCCTGAAATGTCCATTTTTACAGGTCTGACAGACGAAAAATTTTTCTGACTGTTTATTTCTTCTGCAAGTTTTTGTAGTTTATCTTCTCTTCGTGCAATTATCCAGATTTCATCAAAAGTAAATTTATCACTTACTTGTCTGGCAAATTCTTCACCAAGACCTGAACTTGCACCTGTAATTATCGCAATTTTCTTCATTACTTCTATTATATAATAAATAAGGACCTCTATCAAATATCCCCTGTCTTTTTAATACCCGAGTTTTTTGTTATAATGATTTTATGAAGTTAAAAGTAATTTTCATTTTAATTTTTGCATCTATTTTGATTTCCTGCACTGATAAACAGACCAAAAAGGAAATAAAAAATCATCAGATTCAAAGTGATTTTAATAAATATATTCTTGAAGAAAAAAATAGGCATGAGGAAAAAATAAAAGAATTTGCCTTAAATTTGAGCCTTGAAGAAAAAATTGCCCAGCTTTTTATAGAAAATCTTGAAGGAAACAAAGCATTTAAATCTTACGAAACAGTTTCTGTAATGAATGGAAGTGATGATAAAACTCCTCTTGTGGCTGGCGGATATCTTTTCTTTTCATATAATATTGCTGATTCTCTGGAAGAACAGAAAAAATTTAATCAGTCGATAGCAGATTATTGTGAAAAATATAATATCATTCCTCCTTATCTTGCAGTCGACCAGGAAGGTGGCTGGGTAACCCGCTTAAAAAAATTAAAAATCGATTTGCCCTCTAATCAGGAAGTTGCACAATCAAAAAGTATTTCTCAGGCTTATCTTTTGTATGAAGATCAGGCAAAAAAAATGAAAGAGCTTGGTTTTCATATGAATCTTGCCCCGGTTATTGAAATCTGCACAAAGGACAATGAAGCTTTTCTTGATGGCCGCAGTTTTGGTGATTTTAATTCTGTCTTAAATTATGGAAGAGCCTGCGTTAATGCGTACGAAAACAATCAGATTGCAACCGTTGTAAAACATTTTCCAGGAAATACAAATACAGATCCTCATACAGGCCTTCCTGAAATTGAATTATCTGGATCTGATTTAAAAGATTCAATTCGTTCTTTTGAGGAAGTTCTGAAATATAATCCAACTGCAATTTTGATGTCTCATGCCAGAACTTCTGCAATTGATAAAGACTATCCGGCCTGCCTTTCGAAAGTTTGGGTTACAGATATTTTAAGAAATACTTATAATTATCAGGGATTGATTTTTTCGGATGATATTTTTATGGGCGCTCTTGCAAATAATGGTTATCCACCGGAAAAAGCTGCTGTTCTTGCTATAAATGCTGGGGTAGATTGCATAATGATTTCAGAAAAACGTTTTGGTTCAGCAGCTGCAGTTTTATATAAAAAGGCTTTGGAAGACCCTGAATTTGCAGAAAAAATAGATCAGGCTCTACTTCGTGTTATAAAATATAAAGAAAAAGCCGGTATTATTAAGGTTGATTGATGAAAAATAAATCTACAGAGAAAAAAGAAAAACTTTCTGGTGCAGAAGGATTTGAACAGTACTATTCAAACCTGTACGGTTCCAGATGGCAGAATTTAAAAGAAGCTTTTTTTAAGGATAATTCTGCAGTTTCATATCATGTTCCTGGTGCCGAAAAGGAATATTTTTTAGACAGTGCCTCTGTTCTTGCGGCTTTAAGTCTGCCTTTGAAGGGGGCTGAAAACATTCTTGATTTGTGTGCTGCTCCTGGTGGAAAAACTCTAGTTCTTGCTTCCCGAATGGATGATGAAGCCAAACTTTCTTCAAATGAACGTTCTCCTGAACGAAAACACAGGCTCTCCACCGTTGTTCAGACCTGTCTGCCAGCCGAAATTTCAGAAAGAATTACAGTTTCATGCAGTGACGGTGCTACCTGGTGTAAACGTCAGACTGAATGTTTTGACAGAATCCTTCTGGACGCACCTTGTTCTTCAGAAAGGCATGTTATTGCTGATCCTAAGTATTTAAATACCTGGTCTTTATCCAGGATTAAAACAGTAACAATGGAGCAGTGGGCTTTACTTTCATCAGCCTGTAGACTTTTAGAAGTTGGTGGAATTCTTTTATATTCGACCTGTGCTCTGTGTCCACAGGAAAATGATGAAATGATTGAAAAACTTTTTAAGAAGTTTAATAAAAAAGAAAATGTTTTCACCCTGCTGGAAGCGTCACCTCGCGTAGAAGAAATTGAATCCTGCTGTAATATAGTTTTGCCGGGTTTTGAAAAAACAAAATACGGATATCAAATCCTTCCTGATAAAGAGGGTGGTGCTGGTCCTATTTATTTTTCAATTTTACAAAAACAAATTTCAATAACATCTTGATTTAAAATCAACTTTAGCGATAATTAAACTATGGAATCAAAGAAAACAGACGATAAACTTCAGAGAATTATTGAAATTGAACGTCAGCTTGGAGAAATACAGGATGTTGACGTTCTTCTTGAGCGTATTCTTACAGAAACCAGAAGAATTGTTAATGCAGATGCTGGTTCTATCTATGTAGCTGAAGATGATAAACTTAAAATCAAATATGGTCAGAATGATACTCACTTAAAGGAACTAGCTCCTGGTGATAAATTGCCATACACCTGTTTTTCATTCCCTATAAACGAGAAACAAATTTGCGGATACGTTGCTTTAACAGGAAAGCCTTTAAATATTAAAGACTGTTACGCTATTCCAGAAGATTCCGTTTATCAGTTTAATAAAAATACAGATGTTACAACTGATTATCATACAACCTCTATGTACACGCTTCCTCTTAAGATGGCAAGTGGAAAACTTTTAGGTGTTCTTCAGATAATTAATGCAAAAGATGAAAATGGAAAAGTTATTACTTTTAATGAAGAAGCAGAACTTTTAATTACTCATTTTGCATCAAGTGCAGTTCAGGCCCTTCAGCACGCTTACCTTACTTCTAATATGGTAAAACGAATGCTTAAAATGGCTGAATTCCGTGATCCAAAAGAAACTTATCCTCATGTTGAAAGAGTTTCTTCATATTCTCTCGAAATTTATGATAGATGGGCATTTAATCATAATATTCCTGAAGAAGAAATTCATTCATACCGTGATAATCTCAAAATCGCAGCGAAATTTCATGATGTTGGAAAAGTTGGTATTTCCGATGTTATTCTTAAGAAGACTTTCCCTCGATTTACAGATGAAGAAAGAAATATCATGAAAGGACATACAATCATTGGTGCTCAGCTTTTTGATCCACCTGAGTCAATGCTGGACAGAATGTCAATGGAAATTGCCCTTCATCATCATGACCGCTGGGATGGTGGTCCTTCCGGATATCCGGGAAATGTAAAACTTGAAGATTTTTCTATAAAAGATGGTGTAGTTCCTGTGTGTCCACCACTTTCTGGTACTGATATTCCATTAAGTGCAAGAATCGTGGCTGTTGCAGATGTTTTTGATGCATTAAGTCATAAACGCTGTTATAAAGAGGCCTGGTCAATTGAAGATGCCTTCGCAGAAATTCAGAATTCTGCCGGTACACACTTTGACCCTGAAGTTGTTCTTGCATTTATGCAGGTTAGGGACAGAATCTGTTCTATTCAGATGGCTTTCCCTGATGAACCAGAAAATTCCTAAGAAAGATTAATCTGGTCTGTTTAATAACTGATGTAAGGTTTTATCAAAAGAGTTCGCGAATAAAGCGAACTTTTTTTTGTCATATCCTTCATTAAAGTGTTTTACAAGACCTATATTTGCAAGCTGAAGGTCAAAATCTCTTGTTGATAATAATTCTTTAATATTTTCTTTGTTAAAAATAGTTCCCCTGTCATTAATAGTTGAAATATCTTTATTAACAAGTCTGTCGGCAAAAACTATATCTCTGGTGATTACTAAATCATTTTTACCAGCATTATCATAAATATAATTATCTGCTGCGTCTTTTGTTGCTTCACAAATAATCATTTTATATTTTCCTTCCTGCTGAACAGAAATTTTTTTATTAGCAACAAAATTTACATTTAAACTTAGTTTATTTCCAATTTTTACTACGTGATTTCTTATAAGGACAGGGCAGGAGTCGGCATCAATCCAGATTTGAATGTTTTTTGCCAATTAGAGTACCTTATCAATCTTGCTGATCATTTCAGCAGTGCGGCGTTCGATTTCTTCTGAATCTAAAGAAACTTCATTATTAATGTAATTACCGTTTTCCATTGCGACTTTCTTTGATTTTTCTTTGTACAATTCGTCACAAAGCATTATTCCTGAAAGAATTGCAACTTGTAATGGATTTTTTATAGAATCAATGCTTTCAACATCTTGTGTTATTCTTTTGTAGTAACCGAGGAGTTTTTCAAGATATTCATCGTTTTCGGTAGACTGGATAGTAAAACCAGTACCAAGCATTTCAATACGAAGTTTTCCCATTAGAATATATCGAAACCTAATTCGTCTTCTTCATTATCATCATTTTCTGGAATTGATTCTGAAAAAGGTGTTTCATTTATTTCTGGAATAGAATCTGGGGTAGTTTGATTAATAACTACTGGATTTTCATTTGTTGGAACAGGGCTTTCCTGAACAGGTGTTTCTGTCTTTTGTGGGGCAGGCGACTGTGGCATTGCAGACATAGTTGCAAAACTAGGTGCCTGTGTAACTGGAGAAGCAGCCTGACCGTTTGTATTCATTGAAGAAACAGTTTTTAATACCGAATTTTCAATTGAATTTAAACGGTCAAGTGCTTTTTTAATTCCATTCTCGATCTGGGTCTGATCTGTTTCAATTGTAGTCAGTTGCTCCGACTTTGCTGAAAGCGCATTTGTGAGCTCTGCACATTTTTTGCGAAGAGCATCGTTTTCAGCTTGCAGCTGTTGTATTTTTGCAACAGCACTTTCTACTTTTTCTTCCAGAAGGTATACCTGATCGAGTGAAATCATAGATTAGCTTCCTTAAGCTTTAATAGCCTTTTTAGCAGCTTCTACAACTGCTTTGAATGCTGCTGGGTCTTCAATAGCCATATTAGAAAGAGCCTTGCGGTTCAATTTAATACCTGCTTTGTTAACTCCATTAATGAACTGTGAATATGTAATTCCTTCTTCGCGAACTGCAGCGTTAATACGAGCAATCCACAATGAGCGGAATTCATGTTTCTTGTCATGACGATCAACATAAGCGTGATCAAGTGCTTTTGTTACAGCATCTTTGGCTGGTTTATAGTTTGATTTTCTGTCGCCACGGAAACCTTTAGCAAGTTTCAAAATCTTATTGCGGCGATTCTTTCTTTTTGTTCCGTCTATTGCTCTTGACATTTATTCACCTCATTAACCGTATGGAAGCATCTGCTTTCTGATTTTCTTTGCATCTGCTTCAGCAACATAACCTGCTGCGCGAAGATTTCTCTTTCTTTTTGGTGAACGCTTTGTCAAAATATGACGAAGGTTCTGCTTCTTGTGTTTTACTTTGCCAGTGCCTGTTAAAGAATAACGTTTAGCAGCTGACTTCTTTGTCTTCATTTTAGGCATTTTCTAAACCTCTTATTTTGCGGCTTTTGCTGAGATTGTCATTGACATATTTCTTCCATCCATAGCGGCTGGCTTGTCAATGTTGTACGCCGAGGTAAGTCGCTTTAACACCTCATTCAGAACTTCAAAACCAAGGTCGGTCTGAGCAAGTTCACGTCCGCGGAAACG
>CAMPAL010000104.1 GCA_946631855.1 uncultured Treponema sp.
AGTTCCGTATCCTGCAAGATCTCTTATGAGGAAGAAAATAAGGCCCATAAAATAGGCTATTCCACCCTTTTTAAGATTTATTTCAAGTCTTTCTTTTAATTTTTTATCATTATTTTGGGTAATGTTGTTTATGAGGAAAACAGAAAGTGTTGGTAAATAAAAGATAAAACCAAGAGTTAAAGCAATTTCTGCATAAGTAATTACAATTAATTGACGGTAAAGAATTGTTACTGAAAAAAGTGTAATTAGTATTAAAACTGATTTTATCTCGTTCAGATTCAGTTTATTTATAAGCGAAATCATAAGGGTGCCTGATATCAAAAGGAGAAACATTTCTGTCATAATTGTCAGACCATAAACAAAACGTCCGGTTGTAGGAATTAAAATGACAATGAAAGAAATTAAATATGTATAAAATGCGTTTTTATTAATCATTCTTATCCCCCTGCTTTATAATCTCTGGGATTTTTGATTTCCAGTATTCCAGTCTTTTATTTGTAAGGTTATTTTTCATGTTTTCAGCAATTCTGCCATGCAGGGAAACAAAACCTTTAAGTTCAATATTTTCGTTTTTATCAATTGTAAAAACAGCAGGTAAAGGTCCATAAAAAGTCTGGATTTTAATTAAGATTGTTTTATATGTATCACCTGTTTTTCTGTTGCGGGCTTCATAACAAACTGCACTCATTGAAAATGGATTTTTGATTTTTATCTGATTTCCCACCATCCAGCTGTTTGGTTCTGCTTCATCAAGAACAAATTCTATATCTGATTTTAACTGTTTTGCCCATGCCTTCTGACCGGCTTTAATTGGGTATATTAAGAGTCCAATAAAAACTGTAATGATAAGGACAAAAATTCCATAATTTATAAAAAAGTTTTTGTAGGAAATATTATTCATTAATTATCTCCTTTCGCTGCAAGTTTATTAATTACATGAGCTGTGGAAATAAGATTTTCTTTTTCTTCAACAGCTTTAATAAGAATGCTGAGTAAGTTAGTAATTAAAACTGTATAAACTATTCCTACAGGGGAAGTTCCACAACCAATTACAAAAAATGCAATAATACCAGCTGAAATTCCTAAAATGATTTTTCCACCAACGGTTGAAGGTTGTGTACCGTACCATTGAATCAAGAAGGTTGCACAGAAAAGAGTTCCACTTGTGAGCATTGCAAGAAGGATATCTCCCTGATTAAAGTATCCCTGAAAAAACATTGGTGCAAAAAGTCTTACAAGAATTCCGTAAACAATCAGAAAAAGGCTTGGGATTATACCTGAAAAAGAATTATCAGAAAAAATAATAATTGATGAAATGATTGTAATTATATTAAATCTGAATGCTGGAATTATAGAATGATTGTCCCAGAGAAGAGAAATGTATCCTTCTGGAACTGAAACTTTGAATAATTCGAAAATATGTGAGTTTAAGAATGAAGTTATTGATGTATCAAATGAATAAACTGGGAAAGTTCCGTTCTGAATAAGATAAACAGAAGAATTTCTTAAAGAAATTAAATCTGAAGAAATCTGATATGGTGGAAAATATGAACTTCCAATTAACCAGGCAATAATAACAGCAATTACACTGGCATTTATCCAGGAATTTATACTTTTAAAGATAATTGATCTGGTTATAAAAAGCGTGATAAGCGACAGAAAAAATGCTACTACAGGTGGATAGTTTTCTGGAAGTAAAAGTCCAATTAAAATTCCCTGTGTAATAATACTCATAATGTGATAAGGCTGAGTATGATGTATAAGATAATTTATTGAAGCTGCACAGGCTGCCCCTAAAACTGTAGAAATAACAAGGGCAAATGCTGAATAAGACTTTGTAAAAAGAAGCATAAGAACCTGAACAGAAAGTAAAATCAAAAAGCGGATTATTACTGAAGAAATAGAAGGTCTTTTATAAATAAAAGGTTTTATAAAGAGTATTTTTGTTTTTGTTTTTTTGTTTTTAATATCCATCATTAACTCCCTATTCCTTTGTGTATTTATCTTTTAATAAAGCAATTGTCTGTGATAATGGCAATCTTGCAGGACAAACTGTATTACATAAACCGCATTCAATGCAGGCAATAGAAGAAGCTGCAAAATTTTCAGGCATAAATTTAAAATTGATTGTGTTTGTATAAAGAATATCAGGTGATAATTTTACAGGACATGCAAAACGACAATTTCCACAATTTATGCAGGAATAAATCTGATTATCAACTCTTTTTACGTTTGAAATAAATTCTACAGATTTTACATATTTTGTGATTGGGACATCCATACTTTGAACAGAGGAACCACAAATCAATCCGTTAATAACAATTAGTTCTGGAGTTTTTACAAATCCTCCAAGCTGAGAAACTATGTCTTTTAGCGGTGTTCCAATTTTTACGTTTAAAAGACATGAGGATGAAAGACAATTTCCTGAAAAATGAACAGGCTTACTTATTGAAGGAATTGAACACAAAACAGCCTTAAAAACTTCGTAAACGGAAGAAGAATCTATAAAAAGATCATTTTTTGTAAGAGGAATTTCACAGTTCTTTCTTAAAGCTGAACGCCTGAAATTTGAAACAATTTCTCTTTGTGTTCCGCATGGATAACGTTTAAGATTCATTTCCAGGACATGCATATCAGAGGCAATTTCAAGTTTAAGGAAATCTTTATTATTGAATTTCTGATCTATTGCAAAAAATATGCCTTTAGCTCTGATTGCTTTTGCCAGAACTTTTGCCCCTTTTACAATTTCATTTATATAAAACTTTGAAACCAGTGAGTCTGTAATGCGGTACGGATCTTCATCATACATTCTTACTACAAGATTCTGACAATTTTTAAGATTTTTTATCTGCATTCCTAAATTAACAGGTTTTGCAGTTTTAAAAGTGTTAATAACTCCATTATCGATTACAGAATTAATTACGTTTGTCGGTGTAAGATGGTCAGCAGAGCCTTCTTTTACTTTTTTTCCAAGATATGATAATGAACCGCCAAATTTTATTTTTATAGCGTAGTTGTGCTTTCCGTCTGGAGAATAACAAGGCAAAATATCTGTAACTTTTCCAGGCAAAGAAGAATGAAGATATGTTGTGTCTTCGGGACCGTTGCCTGCTTTCGCAATAATTTCCCCTTCTCTAACAATATCACCTGGTTTTACAAGACTTTTATAGGTAATTCCGTATTCTTGTGCAAGAGAAATACAAACTTCTTTAGAAAGAAAAGCATTTTGAGAATCTTGATAATTTTTTACTTCGTTTGAAACGACTGGATTATTTGATTTCATACTTTAGAATCTCTTCTTATAATAATGAAAAAATAGATAAATAGTAATACAAATAAGCAGATTAGCATCATTATTTTACTAAATAAATTTATTTGAAAAGTACTTACAGAATTGTAGTTTGTCTGCAGATTTTTTCCTTCAGATTTTAATACTTTTTCAATGGAATTAAACTGCAGCTTATCAATATCATCAAAAAGATTGTCTTTATAATTCTGATTATAAGCCTTAAGTTTTTTAGACTCAGTGATAAATCCACCATTGTCAGAATATTGCGGATATTCGATAAATGCATCTGAAGAAAAGTCTTTATTTAAAGCTCTGTAAGGGAAACTTTCAACCTGCCAGACCCAATTATAATAATTTTCAAGTAAAGGAAGTTCTTCTGCCTGTGAATTATCTGCTGCAGGAAGAAGGACTTTTGTAAATTTCTGTGAGAAAGATTTTGATGAGGTCAGGAGGAAGGTCGAAATCAACAAAACTGATGAAAGAATAATACTTATCATTACAGGATTTTGTTTTTTTGCATAAATTGATACCATACTGGCATTTTTTATATATACAGGGATAAAAGATTTTTTGTTTTTGAAATAATCTTCCACCATTTTGTAAGTTTCTATTGTTGAACAAATGGCAATTATTTCAAAAAGATACAATAAAATGATTTTTAATGAAATTGAGAATGCACAAATTAAGGAAACTGCCAGCATGCCTGGAATTTTATAATCAGATATTAAACATAAAAATGAACCTTTTCTTCCCCACAAGTTAGAAACAAAGAAAATGCATAAAAGAAGAAGTATGTTTGCAAGTGCAATTGGATAAAGCGGATTACAGAGGAGAAAAATCAAGGCTGGAATAGAACTTGAAATAAAAAGAATTTTCTTCTTTGCAAATAAAGAAAGAATGATAATTAAAACTGCATAAATTAAAGGAATTATCCATGGGTAAGTTGAGTTAGAATCTGTTCCTGCCGGAATATTTTTAAGATTCAGTAAATCTAAACAGGTATCGAGTTCTTTGGTATATTCAGAAGGAATGTAATATAATCTGTAGGCCTGAGATTTATCAAAAAAATAAGCATTTCTGTCTTTATAATAAGAAAAAGCTTTTTTATCAGCATTTACTCTGAACATTGAAAATTCTACTGAATCGGAACGTAAATTCAGAGGTAAATACTGTTTTGACAGGGCAACTTCATCTTTAATCCCGCTGTCTTTGATTGCCTTTAGAACTTCAGAGTCATTACTTTCAACAGGAACGTAAAGTATTTTATATTCTTTCCATAATTTTCCACCAGGAAGAGTTTTGAAACTGAGAATTAAAATCAAACTTGCAAGAAGAGCTAAAGGTACTGCTATTTTTAAATATTTATTCATGTGTTATTTTAACAAAGAAAAAGCCAAAGCTACAAAGAGACCAACAAGACAGCCGCACATAACTTCCATTGGTGTATGTCCGTTAACTTCTTTAAGCTTTTTGTAGTCATCAATGAGGTTTTTGTCTTTAAGTGTTTTTCCTAATTCGTTTAGTTTTTGAGCCTGCAAACCACTTGAACGTCGTACACCAAAAGCGTCTCGAATTGTTACAAGAAAAAATGCAAGTGAAAAAATAAATAAGTCAGAATGAATTCCGTCTTTTAATGCAATTGTTGTACAAAGGGATGTTACAAGTGCAGAATGACTTGAAGGCATTCCTCCTGTTTTCCAGAACATGGTTTCTATTAAATCTGTAAGAGAATGGATTTTTCCGTAAATAAGGTAAATTATTGTTTTTAAAAATTGAGTACCAATCCAGCTGAAAATACATGCTAAAAGTATAGGATTTGAAATAAATAATCTGAATTGTTCTCTAAATGAAGGTAACATATAATTTTGAAAATCCCAAATAAAAGTAAAAACATTTTACCATTAGAAAATCATTTTTACTAGTAGGTATATTTTATTTTAGGTATAATACACTAAATATGGATTTTAAGGATTTTTATGCAAAAAATGATGATGATGGCAGACGACTTGATAGAATTCTAAAAGTCCTTATGCCTCATTCAAATCTTTCTGAAATATACAAAGCTATAAGAAAAGGTTTGATCAAAATTAATGATAAAAAATGTAAATCAGATTCCCGCGTTTCTTTAAATGATAAGATTTCTATTGCAGAATTTTTGCTTCAGTCTGGAAAAAATACCCAGGATAAATCCATAATAATTGAAAATAAACTTCCTCCCCTGCCACCGGTTGTTTTTGAAAATGAAAATATACTTATCTTAAATAAACCCTATGATATGACAGTTCATGGACAAAATGATTCTCTGGATAAAATTGTCTTAAACTATTATGAAAAAAATCATAAAAATGATTCACTTGCTTTTAAACCGGGGCCTGTTCACCGCATAGATAAAAAAACAAGTGGACTTGTAGTTTTTTCTATGAGTTTAGAAGGAGCTCAATGGTTTTCTGAAAACATCAGGATACATTCTATTAAAAAGAATTATTTTGCCCTCTTACAGGGAAAACTTTCCGGAGATTGTACTTTTGAAGATTACATTACAAATCTTGAAGAAGAAAAAAATGGATTTTATAAAGTAGAATCTGGAAATCATATCATAAATAAAGATTCAAAAGCTGCTGTCTCTCACGTAAAAGTTTTAGCACATGGAAAATTTAAAAATCAGGATGTTACTTTTGTAAAAATAAATATTGAAACCGGAAGAAAACATCAGATTCGTTCACAAACAGCCTTTCACCATCATCCTTTACTGGGAGATACTGCATATGGTGGAAAAAGAATTGAAAATTTTAAACAGGACTTTTTTTTACAGGCTGCAGAATTGATAATCCCTGAAAATCCTCTTGGACTTCCTCCAAAAATCCAGATTGATTTGTCAGATAACTTTAAAGAAATTTTAACTTATTGTAGTATTAAAAATTAGGTTGTATAATTCTCTTAATGAAAAATCTTTTTGACAATCTTTTAAATAACTTCAAACACATTCAGGTTTTCGCTCTTGTTGGTGAAAGTGGAACAGGTAAATCTTTCCGCTCAAAACTCCTTGCTGAACAATATGGAATTCATGCAATTATTGATGATGGACTCTTGATTCAGGATGAAAAGATTGTCGCTGGTCGTTCTGCAAAAAGAGAAAAAACATATATGGGGGCTGTAAGAGTTGCCCTTTTTGATGATAAAGATCATAGAGATTCTGTCGCAAAAGTTTTAAGAAAAACTCACATAAAAAAAATTCTGATTCTTGGCACATCAGAAAAAATGGTTACAAAAATTGCCCTTAGACTTCAGTTGCCTCAGCCACAGAAAATTATTCATATAGAAGACATTGCTTCAAAAGAAGAAATTGAAAAAGCAATTAAATCCCGACAGGTTGAGGGAAAGCATGTTATTCCTGTTCCATCAATCGAAGTTAAAAAGAATTATCCTCAGATTTTTTCAGCATCAATGAGAGACTTTTTCAAGAAAACTAAACTTTTTCAGAAAACTACAAAAAATCTGAATGGAAAAATGATTGAAAAATCGATAGTTCAGCCTGAGTTTTCAAAGAAAGGAAGAATTGAAATTTCGGAAGCAGCTCTTACCCAGATGACCATGCATTGTGTGGATGAATGTGATCCTGATGTAAAAGTAAAAAAGATCACCATAAAAACAGATTCTCGTGGATATAAACTGCTTGTTTTGATAGATGTACCATTCGGAACTCAATTGACTGGAAAAATCCACCGGCTTCAGCAGTATATCATCGATAAAATTGAATCTTATACAGGCATCCTTATTGAAGAAGTTTCAATTGTTATAGATAAAATTTCTAAGCCTGAAAGCATGAATGAAAAATCTAAAAAGGCTTAGAAAAACCACAGATAGTTTTTCCTAGGCTTTCCATTCCAACCGCATTTTAATAAAGTCTTTCATATCTTTGTAAAAATCCATTGGCGGTGGAGTGATGTTGATTTGTTTTAGGGCTTCCTGTACCAGAGGATTTTTGTAGCAGCAGACTGCATTTGATGAAGCATAAAATAATATGTCCAGCTGGATTTTGTAGGCTGCATCAAGGCTGACAGAAAGCATTTGTGCAAGTCTGTCTCGGAAGGCATAGGCCAGGTCATAATATTTCTTTTTAAAAACTGCAAGGCGTTCAACCGTTACATTAGTTTCAATCACAGGATTAAGATAAGAAACATAGCGCATGTAATCCTGATTTGCATTTACAATTCCAGCCCAGACTTCTGCAATAACTTCAGGCGTAAAATTGTTTCCTTCAGGAAAAGCCGAAAGTAAAGAATTGTAATAAGCTGTCATTTTTTCTGCTGCAATTTCCAGAAAGATTTCTTCCTTGGTTGTAACGTATTTATAAAGGTTGGCACGTGACCAGCCAAGTTTTTCTGCAATTGTAGTGAGTGTAATTTCTGAATAAGGGCATGATGCAAACAGTTCTGCAGTTGCCTCTTTAATTTGAGAGAGTCTTTCTTCTTTGTGTTCATCGCTTCTTGCGCGGATATAGTCTGCCATACCTTGAGAATATCACAGAGAAAGAATTTTTGCAATAAGCAACAATTTGTTACTAAAAATTAATTTTAGTATTGACAAGTCACTGTTTATGTCATACATTTTTTATAAGCGACATTATGTTACTTAGGAGACAGGTTATTATGAAAAAAATTATTTTACTTTTGTTCATAGTTTTTCTTCTAACCTCTACAGCCTGTGCAAATACAGAAAAAGGAGAACTTTCCAATATGAAAATTACAATTCAAATTACAAGCGACAGTGGTAATCATAATCTTAACGCAACTTTGACAGACAATTCTTCCGCCACTGCCTTTTACGAGCTTTTGAAAAAAGGACCGCTGACAATCAAAATGAGCGACTATGGAAACTTTGAAAAAGTAGGTTCCCTTGGCACTAAACTTCCCCGAAACGATACTCAGATAAAAACTGAAGCGGGAGATATCATTTTGTATCAGGGAAATCAGATTACAATTTACTATGACACTAACAGCTGGAACTTTACCCGCCTTGGAAAGGTGGATGGAGTGACACAAGCCGAGCTCAAAAAGATTCTTGGTAAAGGCGATGTGACAGCAGTTTTTGAAGTATTGAAATAAAAGAAAACCGCAGTTTCTTTACTGCAGGAATTTTACAGGAGTAAAAAAAAGATGATTTTAGATAAGATTAATTCACCATCAGATTTGAAAAAACTTTCAATTTCTGAACTTCCAGTCGTAGCAGATGAAATCCGCGAAGGACTTTTTAACCGTCTTACAAAAATAGGCGGACACTTTGGGCCTAACTTTGGCTTTGTAGAAGCTACAATCGCCCTGCACTATGTTTTTAATTCACCAAAAGACAAATTCGTTTTTGATGTTTCCCATCAGTCTTATGCTCATAAAATGCTCACCGGACGCAAAGCCGGCTATTTTGATGACAACCGTTTCTCAGAAGATTCAGGCTACACAAATCCTGACGAAAGCGAGCACGACTTTTTTAACATCGGGC
>CAMPAL010000105.1 GCA_946631855.1 uncultured Treponema sp.
AAAAACTCAAAGATGCCGGATTCAGTGAAGCTGCAATGCGTCAGGCTAAAGAAGAACTTGAAACAAAATTAGGTAAATTAAAGATTTATCTTGATGGTCGTAAAAATATCTTCTCTGACTTTGCAAAACAAAATCACTCAGCAGATGATTGTAAAAAAACTGTTCAGGAAGCAAGTGATGCCTTTGATGAAGCCGGGTCTCAATTAAAAGCGGTAGAAGAATCTCTGGTAAAATATCAGAATGCATCTCCTGCCTTTATCACAGAATTCCTTTCACCAGAAGGAATTATGACCAAAAAAAGAGAAATTGACTCTAAAATCAGTGATAATCACAAAAGAGTTGAAAATCTTGATGATGAAATTGCCAGTTTACAGGATCAGAACAAAGATCTTTCTGGAAAAATTTCAGAATATAAAGAAACCTGCAACAAACTTAAACTGAATGAAATTCAGATGCAGGAACAGATTAATGCAAGTCAAAATCAGATTTCAGTTTTGAATCGTCAGCTTTCGAGCGAAAAAGCAAACCTTCAGGAAACTGAAGAAGAAATTTTTGCTGAACAGAAACGTGCTGATGAAATCCAGGAACAAATTAACACCTATCAGGACGAACTTGCAGAAATTGAATACCGTGGAACAAAGCTTGCAGAAGAAATGAACAAGCTTGATGAAGAAATTGCAAAAGCAAACAAATCCGTTTCAGGAAAAAGTTCCAGCCTTGATAAAAAACGTGAAGAACAGAACCGCTGTCAGGAAGTGGTAGAAAGACTGACAATTTCTTTAAATACATCTGACAATGATATCAGAAACGTAAAACAGAACTTCCAGGAACAGTACTCCCGCGATCTCATGGAATTTGAAGAAAGAATGTACAAAATCAACACACCAGCTGCTGATTTGAGGGAAAAACTTTCTTCAACAAAAAAAGATTTTTCAGCCCTTGGAACTGTAAACCTTATGGCTCCGGAAGAATTTGGGGAAGTAAAAGAACGCTACGAAAGACAACGTTCAAACTACGAAGACACTCAAAAATCTCTTGAAAATCTTGTTCGCGTTAGTGAAGAAATTAAATCAAAATCTGCTGAAATGTTCCTTGAAACATACAATCAGATTAAGAAAAACTTCCACAATATGTTCAGACGTCTTTTTAATGGTGGACGTGCCGAACTTAAACTGGAAGATCCGACAAATATCCTTACTTCAGGTATTGATATTTACGCCCAGCCACCTGGAAAGAAACTCGAAAACATTGCACTGCTCTCGGGTGGTGAAAAGACAATGACTGCAGTTGCCCTGCTCTTTGCTACATATCAGGTTAGACCTAGTCCATTCTGTCTTTTGGACGAAATTGATGCCGCTCTTGATGATAAAAACGTTTCAAGTTTTGTAACAGCACTTGAAAGTTTTGCCAGTGTGAGCCAGTACATCGTAATTACTCACAACAAAAAGACTGTAATGGGTGCTTCTACAATGCTTGGTATTACAATGGAAGAATCAGGCGTAAGTAAGATTATTGCCCTCCGTCTTGATGAAGATATCAAACGAGGAGTTCCTGAAAACTCTGAAAAAGATGACTTTATCGAAGAAGACGTTCCTGATGAGGAAGGAGTTGTTTTACCTCCTAGACCACCGAAGAGGATTTAGGTTCTAGGTTATAGGTGTTAGGTTTTAGGGTTTAGGTTTAGAAAGTGAAAGAGTTTTTGGAAAAGATTAAGGACATTTTTATAGACCTCAAAGACAAGTTTCTTGATTTTTATGAAGAAAACAAAAAACTTACCATAATCATTTTGTCTTTTCTAGTCCTTATTTTAATCTGCCTTATACTTTTAATCTCCCTTTCTGGTAAAAACAAAAAGAACGTAAAGTCTGTTCCAGGGCAGGAATTAGTTTTGACAGAACCACTGGTAATTCCAGATGGCCCAGAACTTCCCCGTGACTATAATACAACGAGAAAAACAAAAGAAAACTGGACGGATGAAGAAGCTGAAAGCTGGTTTACAATTCCTGGTGATAAAGAAATTGAATATCTTTCCCGTTCAAATGATAATTTAGTAAATGAAATTATAGGAGCTGCACCGTGAAAAAGACATTTATAACAATTACATGTTTATGTTCTCTTTTCCTAGTTGCCTGTGCCTCAAAAGATTTGCCTCAGGATACAAATACATTTGAAGCACCAGAAACGGAAAATCCAGCTCCAGAAACAAACGAAACAAATTCCCAGGAGACTCAAGATACATCTGAAGAAAATCAGACAGAAGAAGACGAAGATGTTGATTTGATAAATGATGAAATCACTCTTGAACAAGAGCTGCCAGAACCTGAAGAATTAGAAGAACCTGTTGTTATCACCCTTGATTATACAGAAGAGGAAGAAGCAGCAGAGAGTTCAGAAGAAACTGCAGAGCAAACAGAAGAATCTCTTGAAGAAGAAGTTGAACCTGAAAATATTCCAGAAATAAGTTCTGAATCAGAAGAAAATCCTCAGGTTACTGAAGAAAAGCCTGAAGAAGCTACAGAAGAAGCCTCTGAAGAAAATCCAAAATCTCAGGAATCTGCTGATGATGATGTAATTGATATAGAAGATGACTCTGACAATGATGATGTAATCTCCCTCGACGATGAAGAAGAAAACACCAGCGAAGAAGAAAGTCCAAAAGTTGAAGAAGAAATTATTCCATCCCGCAAAGTTACCATGAAAAAAATGGAATATGTTGATATTACTTACCCTGGTAACGGCTGGATTTATATGGGAATTACAGACGGTTCAAAAGATCTTTCATATTTTGGAAGAAAACTGGGAACTGAAAATACAAAATTTACACTTCAGGCCAGAAATGCAGGTAAAAAGATAGTTCATTTCTACAAAAACGATACTTTATCTGGTCAATATATTGATGATTATATTGAAATTGAAATTTTACCTCAAAAAGGATCTAACAAAACTCATATAGAAGCTCCTGCTTACAAACAGCCAGTTCCAAAAAAGGCAAAAGAACTTATAAAGAAAACAGAAAACCAGACAGAAGTAAAAACAGAAAATACAGCTGAAGAAACAAATTCTACAGATAATGAAGTTAAAACTAATCCTGTAAGTCAGGATAAAAAATCTACAGTTGAAAATAAAAGCAATTCTGAAAGCGAAATAAAAACAGAAAATATAGCAGAAAATACAAATACACAAACAGACTCCCCTGTTTCTACTATAAATACAGATACTCTGTTACAAGAAGCTCAAGTTCTTTATAATGAAAAAGAATACAAAAGAGCTTTAGAAAGAATTAATAAATTTTTTGAATATGCTACATCAAAGCGAGATTTAGGATTGTATTTAAAAGGCCAGATTCTTGAAGCTAAATCAGATATTCAGGATATAAAAGCTGCAATTGATTCGTATACAACTCTTACTAAAAATTATCCTGCAAGCAAACGCTGGGATGATGCTAACAAGAGAATTATATATTTAAAAAGATTTTATCTGGAGGTTAGATAGGTTATGAAAAAGTTTTTTAAATCTATTTTAATTATTTCAATGGGCATGGGATTATTCACATCCTGTGTAATCAGACAGTCGCCAAATGCAACAGAAGCACCAAGAACAATTTCTGTAGAAGGAAAAGGTTCAGTAAGTGTAAAGCCTGATTTAATTTATTTAAAGTTTCTTGTACGTACAACTGACTGGAATGTTTCAAAAGCTGTTGAAAAAAATGCAACAAATACAGGAAATGTTCTTAAGGCTTTAACAGATGCAGGTCTGGCATCCTCGGATATATCTACATATGACTACACCATCACACAGGATAATTCAAACAACTATCCAGGACAGTATACAGTAAAAAATACAATTGCTGTTGTTATCAGAAATATTGAAACAGCAGGTTCAATTATCGATGCAGCAGTAAAAATCAACACTGGAGCAAACGGAATTACTGAATTTAAATATGGAATTTCTGATAAATCTCCTTACCTTCGCCAGGCAAGAACTCTCGCTATTCAGGATGCACTTGATGCAGCATCATTACTGGCTGGAGCAAGCGGATGTAAAGTTAGTTCAGTTTTAAACATTAATGAATACAACTCATCATGGTCTGGAAATGCTTATAATGATGTTGTTATGCTTAAAAGCAGCGGTGAAAACGGAACTAAAATTCAGGAAGGAAATATAACAATCACAAGTAACGTAAATATTACTTACAAACTTGAAAATTAGTTTTAGACAAATATAAGGAGACTTAAATGTTAGACTATAAATTTATTAAAGACAACCTTGATGCAGTAAAACAGAATATTGTAAACCGCAATATGAATGCAGATGCAGACCTGGTTGTAAAACTTTATGACGAACACACTGCTCTTGTTACAAAACTTCAGGATTTACAGCAGAAACGTAATGAAAATGCAAAATCAATGAAGCAGAAACTTGATGATGCAAAAAGACAGGAATTGATTGCTGCTGGTAAACAGATTAAAGATGAAATTGCAGATGTTGAAGCAAAAGAAAAAGAAACTGCCGACAAACTTGAAGAAGCTGCTCGTCAGATTCCAAACATGGTTCATCCAGACGCACCTGTTGGAAAACTCGATACAGAAAACCTTGAAGTAAAAAAGGTTGGTACACCACGCAAGTTTGATTTTGAACCAAAAGATCACGTTGAACTTGGTGAATCACTTGATATCATCGATTTCGACCGTGGAACAAAAGTTTCTGGACCTAAATTCTACTATCTTAAAAATGAAGCAGTTTTCCTTGAACAGGCTTTGATAATGTACGCTTTGAACACTCTTCGTAAGCACAATTTCCAGATGTTTATCACACCTGATGTTGCAAAAGAAGAAGTTCTTAAAGGAATTGGTTTCAATCCTCGTGGAAACGAATCAAATGTTTATTCTATCGAAGATGAAGGAACCTGTCTTGTTGCAACAGCAGAAATTACTCTTGGTGGATATCATCAGAATGAAATTCTTGATAAAGCAAGTTTACCACGTTTCTATGGGGGACTTTCTCACTGTTTCCGCCGCGAAGCAGGTGCCGCTGGTCAGTTCTCTAAAGGACTTTACCGCGTTCATCAGTTTGATAAAGTTGAAATGTTTGCATATGCCACTCCAGAACAGTCTGATGAAATCCATGAAAAACTTCGCTTGATTGAAGAGGAAATTTTTGAAGGACTTGGACTTCCTTTCCATGTAGTTGATACTTGTACTGGTGACCTTGGTGCTCCTGCTTATCGTAAATGGGACCTTGAAGCATGGATGCCTGGCCGCAATGGTGGAGAATACGGAGAAGTAACATCTACATCAAACTGTACAGATTATCAGGCTCGCCGTTTGAATATTAAATATAAGGATGATGATGGTAAAAACAAGTATGTTCATACATTAAACGGAACTGCAATTGCTGTAGGACGTGCAATGCTTGCAATACTTGAAAACTATCAGAATGCAGATGGATCAGTTACAATTCCACCAGTATTAGTTCCATACTGTGGATTTGATAAGATTCTTCCTAAAAATAAAAAATAATTTTTAAAGGATAAACCGTCGTTACTGAAAAAGTTTCGGCGGTAATTTTTTATATGGAAATTAACAAGAACCCAAATACATCAATTTTTTATCTTCTTTTATTTTTTGCAGTAATTCTGGCAGGATTTTTACTAAAATCTATGGCTTCAGTAATTCTTCCTGTTGTATTTGCGGTTCTTCTATCTTTTGTTTTATTTCCAATTATAAAAAAAATAAATAATAAACTTAAAATCCCATGGGTTATTTCTACCCTGCTCGTATTTGTTCTTTTTATTTTTATTTTTATTGGGCTTTCATCTCTGCTTGTAAACAGTCTTTCTACAATTGTGAACCAGTATCCTAAATATGAAAAGAAGTTCATGTCAATTTATACAGTACTTGCAGGAAGTTTCAATATGGAAGTTGACCAGACAAAAAGTTTTATTGAAAACATCTGGACTTCCCTTAAAGTAAGAGAATATATTCAAAAAGCAGCAGTTTTTCTATCTTCTGGTGCAGTTTCTTTTGGAAAAAACTTTTTTACTATAATATTGCTGGCAATTTTTCTGGTACTGGAAATGCGAATTACAAAAGATAAATTACACTTAGCATTTGGAAATGACCGGGAAAAAGTAAACAAAATCGCCCACCAGATTGCAAACGAAACTGTAAATTATATTTCAATTAAGTTTTTTATTTCGCTTGCAATAGGAATTTTTATTTTTATTGCAACAAAAATTATCGGCTTAGATTTTCCCCTTGTCTGGGCTTTCCTTGCCTTTGTGATGAACTTTATACCTTTCTTTGGTTCAATCATTTCAATTGCATCAACAACTTTATTTTCAATTTTGCAGTTCTACCCTGTTTCAATTGCAAAACCAGTTTTTATTCTTTTATATATGATTGTAGTAAATTTTGGTCTTGGAAATATTCTTGAACCTAGAATTGAAGGAAAGAACTTAAATCTTTCACCATTTATAATTCTAGTCTGCCTGTCTTTATGGTCTTATCTCTGGGGTTTTATAGGCATGATTTTAGCAGTTCCAATGACAGTAATCATTAAAATTATCTGCGAAAATATTGATTATTTGAAATCTATTGCAGTAATTCTTGGAAACAAAACAGACAAATAATCTTAATTAAATAAAGAACTTGTTGCTTTTTCATAAAGGAATCTCATATCTTCTTCCTGCATTGTTGTATAGCGGAAATCGACACAAGATAAAAGTCCGTCCCTGCTTCTGTAAATTTTATTTACAACACAAGTAACAAAAATGTCTCTGGTAGAAATTGGGCCAGCCTTTATTGAAAAAGAAAGTTTTACACCATATTCTTCAGTCGGAAAAAATGTACAGGCTTTAGTTTCCATTCCAAGCACAAGTCTTTCATGATCAACAAAAAGGATTGATAAAGGTTTGATACGATCCTGCAAAGCTTCTACAGTATTTACCAGAGGGCTTGTAAGATATTTACAAACTGGAATAAGCTGAATTCCATTTCCTGCATTTTTTTCAGATTTAGCCTGTTCGACAAAAACTTCCAGTAATTCTTTAGCTTCTTTCTGTTTTTCTAAAGGAATGATTTTCCAGGCAGGACGTGTAAAAAGTTCAATTGAATCATCTGGAACGCATTTTAAATTAAGTTCTTTTCTGGTTTTACATTCAAAATAAATATTTGCAGAAAAATCGTATTGTTTATCATCTTCTACATCCAGAATACGTTCAATTTTATCAGGAATAACAATTGAAAGACCTTTTTTAGTTTCTTTTACAAGTGAAGAAAAATAAAGTCCAACTCTATTAAAATAAAATTCAACTCTTACAAGCTTATTTGCAAAGTTAGCCACGGACTGAGGTGCATTCTCCAAAAGGATTTCGCCATCCTTCTGTACTTTCATATGCTCCCCTTTTATAGCTACAGGAAAAATTTGTGATGTAAGGGATTTTATAATTTCATCAGATTCTGAACTAGTTTCATCTTCGATAGGAGTCAGAGTTACAGGAACATTACCATCAATCAAATACTGTAAAACTAATTCTCTTTCAATTCCAGTTAAACTTTTTTGTGCCATCATACTTTTACCCACCTGTCTATAGTAATCTGGTATATAAGACTTTTATTATCATTACTTATATATAATGTAACATCAATCTTTCCTTCCTGACAATAAAAACGTACAGGAAGACTGATTATTTCTGCTCCAATAAAAGGTTGACCTAAAATATATTTTGAAAAAAGGCTGATTTTAACAGGATTTCCTTCATCATCAGTTTGTTTTGTATCTTCAAGTGTGTAAGGAAAATCTTTTTGAAAATAATTCTTCCACCCCTGGATAAAATCATTTCTGAAAAATAAATAATTAAACTTATAAGGTTCATAAAAATATTTTTCAGGACCAGAATAAATGTTTGAGCTCAAATCTGCTGAAAATTTTAAGACTTTTTCCTGAACAAAGGGAGCAAGGCTGCTGGTATCCAGGCTTCCAAAATCATTTAATTCAGGATATACAGGTTGATTTCCTTGTCTTGAAAGCTTTAACATATCAGGACTTGCAGGAACATTTGCTTTAGAATATTCAGAAGGAACAGTAAGTGGTGTTGAAAGAACTTCTGCTTCAATTTCTTTTGTCCAGGAAATATCAGCTTCTTTATTCTGAACAAGATTTTTTATGGTGATTTCATCTTCCGTTTTAATCTGATTGACACTTACATTATTACAGGAAGTTTGAATAATAAGCATAAAAAACAAGAAACCAATATAGAAAGATTTTTCAGATTTCATACTTTCCCCTCCTGTAAAAAAAGTCTCGAAAATAATTTTGCATGAATACAAAAAAAGAGTGATAAATGCCTTTCAAGAAGATTCAACACTTTTTATATTATTATCGGATTTATTTTGATTTTATCACAGATTAAAAATGAGGTCATTAGAGAAAATGCAGGAATTTGGATTTTACTTTCTTATATTTTTTTTAGATATAAATTTGGTGCACAAGTTCACATTCAAATTTTAATTTGCATAAAATTCTTTTTGTGTGTTATATTGATTATGGAGTGCTAAAAATGAAAGATAAAAATCTAACTTTACGATCAATTTCCATAAATGTTCCTGAAAAAATGGTTGAATTCACAAAAAATCAAAATGAAACTGAAGAATTAATTCGAAATGCAATGATTCTATTTCCATATATTCAAAATGAAACTATTTCATATGGAA
>CAMPAL010000106.1 GCA_946631855.1 uncultured Treponema sp.
TTACATTTCGGATTTTAGAAATCTTTGTATTATAAAGAGTTTCCAAGGCATAAGGACATAAAGTACCGCAATCAATTAAAAGATGAGTATCGCCTTTAATAACAAGAAGATTATTCTGAAAATTTATTTTTGAGAATGCACTTCCAGTACCAAGGAAAAAGAGTGATAATTGACCATCATTTGTTAAATTAATACGATTTTCAAATTTCTTTATTGTCATTTTTGCCTATCTTTTTGATTATAACACATTATGATGTAATTGGTACACATCATCAACCCCAGAAACCAAAATACCGCCCATTCCCATTTCAAGAGGAAGTGCAATATCCATATCATAACGATCACCAACAGCCAGGCATTCTTCATTTTTTACGCCCAGACTTTCCACCGCCTTCAAGAATGGTTCCAGTGCAGGTTTTGATTTAAAACAGGTATCAAGTCCAATAATTTGAGGAAAAAAATCAGACACGCCGATTGCATCAAGAGTTTTTCTTGCAGGTAAAACAGGATTATTTGTTACACAGATAAGTTTAAATGCTTGATTGAGGATTTTCAGTTCATCCACCAGTTTCTGGTCAAAACTGAGATATTCTTTAGGTTCCAGCAGCTGTTTTCTCCATTCGACACTCTGCTCAATTGGAACTCCAAAAGCAAGAAGTGTATTTCCAAGACTGACCTTACTGCCATTATGTTCAAGAGCAAACTTCTTTCGATAATCAGCAACTCTTTTTCTGGCTTCTTCTGCACTAATCCCCTGGGTTTTTGCAAATTCCCTAACCTGACAGTCAACCTGTTCAAAAGCATAAGAAGGACTGGTATACAAGGTGGAATCAATATCAAAAATGATTGCCTTAAGATTTTCTGGAACCTTATAAATTTTCATAAACTTTCTCCTCCCGAACAAGACTTTCTGCGGCCTCTTCAAGATTTTTAAAAAGACCAAGTCCTTTAAAACCTGCACAGGCATCTCCAAGAAGTTCAGCATCTTTACACTGACAGGCAATCAGTTTTATTCCAAGCACTCTGGCTTTATCTGCCATTAAAACAGAATCTTTAGCCTGTCCACCCGTAACAATGATATATTCAGGAAAATCTATTTTATGAGTTTCTGAAAGATTTTTCAAAACAGAAACCGATTTTTTCGCAAAAGTAAGACGTTCTTCTTCTGAAAGAAAAGAACTATCCGGCAAAAGAAGAGAAACATTCCATAAGCCAGGAATAACAGAAGGCAGGGAACGAATTCCAGGTGCCTGAATAAAAGAAGGAACACAATAATTAAATCCCTCTGAAGAGCCGCAGCGATCACAAATTCGTCCGGCTTTAAGGGTTTTAGTACCAATCAAAGCAACTACAAAATCAGGACCACCAGAAATTACAGGAAGACCTTCCTCCAGATTCAATAAATAAGCTGCCTCTTTAGTAAGATTTCCACAAACCTGACCAATTCCAACAAATGGAGGCATTTTTTCCTGGGGAATCTGAAAACGCTCCAGAAGAGAATTATCCCAATAAGCTGAAATAAATCGTTCTTCGGGAAGAATTGTAACTGCTTTATCAGTCAATTTATAAATTAAAAATTCAGGACCCGAAAAAATATAGTCAGTTTCTTCAAAATCCTGTTTAAATAAATTTTTAAGAAGGAGGATTTTTGGAAGGAATAAGGAAGACCCCATATTTTCAGGATCAATTCCAAACTTTTCAGGATTAAAGTTTTCGTTCCATTTCACAGTCAAGGCGGACTGAGTTACAACTGTAGGACCATTTCCTGAAATTACAAGAGCAAGAATTTTTATCTGAGAATCTAATACTTTTTGAATATCACTTAATGCTGATTTTAATGCCTGAATCCACTTACCTGCAATAAATCTGTCTTCAGGATCAGCAAAACGACTTGTAGAAAAAGAAACGACTTCGCCTTTTGCAGTTATTACGCCTGCCTTTAACGAAGTCGTTCCAATGTCCACACAGAGAACACTTTCAATCATTATTTTGTCTGGTTTTCTTTGTTTTCTGCTGGTGTATCTTTTTGTTTAACTACCTTTTCAATGATGTTACGGTTATCAAGCAATTCGCTCAAAGACTGATTGTAATGAATACGTGTGATTACATTTGCAAAAAGTCCACTTACATCTGTTGAGATGTACCATTCGCGGTTCAAAAGCTCTTCGTGATAAACAGCGTTTGTACCAATAATTCGGTAGAAAAGACCCTGTTTGTAAGCTTCGTCGAACTGTTCAATTGCGTTTCCTGTAAAGAATGGAAGGCTGATTGCACAAATTACTTTTGTAGCGCCCTGTTCTTTAAGGAAGCCCATAGCCTTAAGTAAAGTACCACCAGTTCCAAGCATATCATCTGCGAGGAAGGCAACCTTACCTTTTACATCACCAAGGAGTTTAACTGACTTGATGTTAGTAGAATGTGCGTCTTGTGTAACGATTGAATAATCACGCTCTTTGTAAATCATAGCAAGTGGCAACTTTAAGCCAGAAGCATAGAACTTATTACGATCGATGGCACCTGTATCTGGAGATACAATAACCATATCTTCTGTTTTTCCAGTAAGATCTACAATTTTAGAAATTTCACGGATAATCTGGTAGCTTGCGTGTAAGTTATCAAGATTACAAGACGAGAATGCATTTGGAATTTCGCGAGAATGCAAATCAAGAGTGATGATTCTGGAAACGCTCTGCATTTCATAGATGTGTCCTAAAAGACTTGCTGTAAGTCCTTCACGACCTTTACGTTTGTGCTGACGTGCATATGGATAAGCTGGAACAACCAAAGTGATTTTTCCTGCACCTGCCATACGAACAGCATCAATAGTAACCAGTAATGACATTACATGATCGTTTACAGTCATTCTAATCTGGTTTTTACCATCGTTCATACTAAGAACTTCATGGTTTTCTACATCCTGGAAAATGTAAACATCTTTTCCGCGGACTGTGTCTAAAAGTTCGGTCTTAACCTCACCGTTAGCAAAATAAGTAAACCGTGCATTTACTTTAAATACAGGCGGTCTGTACTTATCTGTTGAACCTCTTATACAAAGATCGCTAGTCTGCAAATCATTCTGCAGATTAATTCTCTGTACAAGCTCTTCTTTACTCAGTCCATAACGCTTTGATATAACATCGTTCTTCAATGTGAAGCGGTGTTTATACATGTGCTTAAGGTGCGTTATGACTTCATTGGCGAAAGCTTCGCCACCAGGACACGCAACAATCGCTAGACTTGTTGGCTCGGTATAAGGCATATCTGACCTCTTTTATAGTGGGATTTATGCTCTTACTATATCATTTTTAAGATTCGTTTACAATAATTACATATATCCCACTTTTAGATTTTTACAAATCCTTTATCTGGTCTTCGCTTACCATTGTAATGTTGTTTTCTTCAAAAACTTTTTCTGTTGCAGGAATATCTGAACAACGGATAATCATATAAGCACGATTTGAAACTTTTCCAGTAAAACCGTACATATATTCAAGATTGCGTCCATTATCTGCAAGAATTTTTAAGATTTTGTTCAAACTTCCTGTTTCATCTGGAATTTCTACCGCAATTACTGGAGTTGATTTTACAATGTAAGCAGAACGTTCAAGAGCAGCCTGAACCTGCAGAGGATTATCAACGATAATTCTTGCAATTCCAAAATCACTTGTATCAGCAATACTCAAAGCACGAATGTTAATTTTATGTTCTGCAAGTACATTTGTTAATTCCGACAAAGCATTTTTTCTGTTTTCTATAAAAATTGAAATCTGTCTAATAGTCATTTTTTTCCTCCTGTGTAAGGGTGCCCAGCACACATCTGGGGGTCAATTTAATCATGCAACTTACGTGTATCAATTATACGCTTAGCTTTACCTTCTGAACGAGTAATTGATTTTGGTGCAACCAGAGTAACTTTAGCCTTAATCTGAAGTACAGATAAAAGTGATGCCTGAAGAGCTCTTTCCTGGGCATTAATTTCTGAAACAACATCACTGAACTTTTCGGCTGTCATTTCTACCTTAATTTCAAAAGTATCTGTGTTATTTTCACGTCCAACAATAATCTGATAGTTTGGTGGATAACCATTCTGGAGCAGAACTCCTTCAATCTGACTTGGGAATACATTTACACCGCGGATAATGAGCATATCATCTGTACGTCCCATTGGTTTACTCATGCGGACAAAAGTACGACCACAAGCACATGGTGTACGGTTCAGAACTCCAATATCCTTTGTACGGAATCGCATAAGAGGGAAGGCCTGTTTTGTTATTGCAGTAAATACCAGTTCACCCTTTTCTCCATCAGGAAGACATTTGCCTGTTTCTGGATCAATAGTTTCGATGATAAAGTGATCTTCGTTTACATGCATGCCTTTCTGTTCAGAACATTCATATGCAACACCAGGTCCCATTACTTCTGTAAGACCATAAATATCATACGCCTTGATTCCAAGAGATTTTTCTATATCGCGGCGCATTTCTTCTGTCCAAGGTTCTGCACCAAAAATTCCTGCTTTAAGATGAATGTCATCTGGTGTAAGGCCCATATCATGAAGGGTTTCTCCAAGATAAGCTGCATAAGATGGTGTACAGCACAAAACAGTCGATTTTAAATCCTGCATAAAGGTAATCTGACGCTGGGTGTTTCCACTAGAAATTGGGATAACTTCACAACCAAGTTTTGTTGCTCCACCATGAACTCCAAAACCGCCTGTAAAAAGTCCATAACCATAGGCATCCTGTACAATATCATTTTCATCACAACCAATTGCAACTAACTGGCGGGCTGTACAATCTTCCCAAATATCAAGGTCTTCTTTTGTATAGCCAACAACAATCTGTTTACCTGTAGTTCCAGAAGAAGCATGAATACGAACAACCTTACTCATAGGAACTGCAAAAAGTCCATATGGATAAGTCTGTCGAAGGTCGTCCTTGCAGGTAAAAGGAATTTTATCCAAATCTTCAAGACCTTTTATATCATCTGGAGTTACGCCTGCTTCCTGACATCGTTTTCTGTAATATTCAACATTTTCATAAACATGACGAAAATTTTTTACAAGTCTTTCTCCCTGAAGCTTTTTAAGCTGATCAAGAGGCATACACTCCGATTCTTTCTGATAATATTTTAGATTCATTCCTACTATCCTCGTCCTAATTTAAATGCCTTTTTGTTTACCTCAAGGAACTGAGGTTTTACCAGCTTTTCAATTGCTGCCATCCAGGCTGATTCTGGAAAGTCCATATATTTTGAAAGACGTCCCATCAAAACAATGTTTACAGCCTTTGCAGTTCCTGCCTCTTCAGCAAGTGTAAGACAATCCAAAGCATCAACTTTAAGACCAGCAGTTTCCATAGTTCCAATTAAATCTTCAGGATACTTAGCAGCACCTGTAATAACCGGCATAGGATCTATTTTCTGAGTATTTACAACAATCTGACCATCTTTGCGAAGATATTCTGTATAGCGGGCAGCTTCAAGAAGTTCAAAAGAAACTATAAAATCAGCTTCTCCCTTATCTACAATTGGAGAATAAACTTTATCACCATAGCGAACATAAGTTACTACAGAACCACCACGCTGGCTCATTCCGTGAACTTCACTAACTTTTACATCAAAACCAGCGTCTAAAAGAACCTGGCCCAAAGTTTTAGATGCAAGCAAAGCTCCCTGGCCGCCTACACCAACAATCATTATATTTTTAACCTTATTCATTATGCCTGCTCCTTCAATGCACCAAATTTACACATTTGGCTACAAACCTTGCATCCAACACAAAGTGTAACATCAATCTTTGCCTTACCATTTTTCATGGCAATTGCAGGACAACCAATTTTCATACAAGCCTTACAGCTCTTACACTTATTTTCATCAACCTTAAGAGGTGGCTTATGTTTTACTTCCTTCAGGAGAGCACAAGGTCTGCGGCTAATAATAAGACTTGGTTCTTGAGCTTCAAGTTCTTCTTTTACAGCTTTTTCACAATCAGAAATGATATAAGGGTCTACAACTCTAACTCTCTTAATTCCCATTGCACGAGCCAAAGCTTCCAAATCTACCCTACCAGCAGGTTCTCCGTAAAGATTTTTTCCTGTTGTAGGATTCTGCTGGTGTCCAGTCATTCCTGTTATTGAGTTATCAAGAACAATTACAGTTGAATTAGACTGATTATAGGCAATTGAAGCAAGACCAGTCATACCAGAATGCATAAATGTTGAATCACCAATTACGGCAACAGATTTCTTTTCATTTTCTGCACCACCAGCCTTGTTCCATCCGTGAAGTCCACTAAAACTTGCACCCATACAAAGAGTAACGTCCATTGCAGAAAGTGGAGCAACAGAACCAAGAGTATAACATCCAATATCACCAAAAACAGTTACTTTCAGCTTATTTAAAGCGTAGAACATTCCGCGGTGAGGGCAGCCGGCACACATAATTGGTGGACGAACAGGAATTTCTGTATCAAGTTTTGTACCTTCTGGAACTATCTGACCAAATGCAGCAGCCAAAAGATTCTGACTGAATTCTCCACAAATTGGGAACATATCTTTTCCGTGGATTTCGCATTTAAGTCCAAGAGAACGTACAAAAGTTTCAAAAATTGGATCCAGTTCTTCTACAACAATCAATTTTTCTAGACCAGAAGCAAAATCCTTTATCATATTTGCAGGGAGAGGATTTACCATTCCAAGCTTAAGAATATTTACAGAATCTCCAAGAACTTCCTTTACATACTGGTATGATGTAGATGAAGTGATGATTCCAACCTTAGAATCTGCTTTTTCAATCTTATTAATTCCGCTTGTTTCGCTCCACTTTTCAATATCCTTCATTCTCTGTTCAACAAAAGGATGACGGCGGATTGCATTTGCAGGAGCCATTACATATTTAGAAATATTTTTTTCGTATGATTTGTGTTCTGGAAGCTGACGGTCCTTTGTATCTGTAATACTCTGACTGTGAGCTACACGAGTACACATTTTATACAAAACTGGAGTATCAAATTTTTCACTGATTTCAAAGGCAATTTTTGCAAACTCGCGGCCTTCATCTGCATCACTAGGTTCGAGCATTGGTATTTTAGAAGCAATTGCGTGATGACGGCTGTCCTGTTCGTTTTGAGAAGAATGCATTCCAGGATCATCTGCAACACCAATTACAAGCCCTGCATTTACTCCTGTATAACTCATTGTAAAAAGAGGATCTGCGGCAACGTTCAAACCTACATGCTTCATTCCACAGAAGGCACGACGACCTGCAAGACATGCTCCAAAAGCAGATTCCATTGCTACTTTTTCATTAGGAGCCCATTCACAATAAATTTCCTTAAATTTTGCGGCTTCTTCAGTAATTTCTGTACTTGGAGTTCCAGGATAACTCGAAATAAACTCACATCCTGCTTCGAATAAACCACGGGCTGCGGCTGCATTACCCAACATCAGTTGTTTCATCTTAATTTTTCCAGTTTCTTTATTAGATTTTAGATTTGGCTTTATAAAAAAAATAATCCCGTACACCGAAGTATACGGGAATAAACTCTTAAATAATTAAACTATTTCTTTAAAAGTTCTGCAAGTTTTTCTGCTGTGAAACCAAGGTATTCTGCAACTTTCTTTGCAGGACCTGATGTTCCAAAGCGATCGATACAGAAGCAGTTTTCTTTATCTGTAAACTGGAGCCATTCCATAGAAATACCAGCTTCAGTACATACAATACGTTTTGCTTTTCCTGTAATCTTTTCCTGTTCTGCCTTTGACAGTTCAGAGAACTTCTTCAAATCTGGAACAGAAACTACGCGGATTGTTTTTCCACTAACAAGTTTAACTGCATCCAAAGCCATATTAACTTCAGAACCACTTGCAAGAATTGTGATATCAGGATTTGCTGCACCTTCAAGAACAACATATGCACCTTTTTCTGCCATGTTTTTCTTCCAGTCTTTATCAGCTTTTTCGTAAACTGCAAGAGCCTGGCGTGTGAATGCCATACAAACAGGATGATCTTTTGAAGCATAAGCAATTTTCCATGCTTCCATAGATTCTTCTGGGTCACCTGGACGGATAGCCTGAACACCTGGAATTGCACGCAAAGAAGTCATTGTTTCGATTGGCTGATGAGTTGGGCCATCTTCACCAACGTAAATTGAATCGTGTGTGAATACATAAATTACTGGCTGCTTCATCAAAGAAACAACACGGAGTGATGGACGGAGATAATCTGCGAATACTAAGAATGTAGCACAGAATGGACGAAGTCCACCGTGTAAAGAAATACCTGCACAAACAGCAGACATTGCAAATTCGCGGATACCGTATTCAATTGTGCGACCCTTGCGGTTAGCAGGACTGAAAGTACCATTGTCAGTTGCCTTAAATGCGGTCTTGTTTGGTCCCATAAGGTCAGCAGAACCACCAACCAAGTTACCATAACGTGCAGCAATTACGTTCAAAGCTTTTCCAGATGCATCGCGTGTTGCACAAGCATCACCTACTTTGTATTCAACATCTTTTACATCAGGATTTGTTACACCGTCAGCATGGAAAGCATCCCATTTCTTCTTAAGTTCTGGATTTTCTTTTGCCCATGCATCAAATTCAGCATTCCAGTCAGCTTCTGCCTTTGCGAATGCAGCTTTTTTATCTTCAAAATATTTGTAAGCTTCAGGAACAACGTAGAAGTCTTT